>NZ_JBHUJW010000047.1:0-674 GCF_042683565.1 Brevibacillus sp. GCM10020057 | reverse complement strand
TACGGCCAGAGACGCCGAAGATATCAGAGATCACGGTGCCCAGCTTTACATTTGAGGCTTCCAAAACCTTTTGAATTCGATTCTTTTCGGAAGTTAGAGTACCAATCCACTTTTTACGCAGGCGAGTAAGTTCACGTAATTCCCGAATATCTGCTGAAGGCACGAAACTCTTTTCAATCAAGCCATGTCGTAAGAGTTTTGCGATCCATTCGGCATCGGAGATGTCGGTCTTTCGACCGGGGACATTCTTAATCCGTTGTGCGTTTGCCAAAGTAATGTCGAAGTATCCCTCAAGAATGTTATATACGGGCTTCCAATACACTCCGGTGCTTTCCATCGCGACATGAGTAACTCCTTTTTCTTCGAGCCATTGCAACATCTCAAACAAGTTACGGGTCATGGTTGGGAAAGAGCGAGTTTCACTGAAAGGGACCTCGTCTTCTTTCCCAATCAGGACGCTGACGACAATGTTTTTTTGATGAACATCCAAACCTGCACAATGGGTAAGGATTATGTCCATGCTGATACACTCCTCATCATTTGGAATCCATGGGTGAATGGATCAGCTGAAGAAAAGAATTTTTCTGTTCGTGATTAAAGCCAAGTAATAAATGGCCTTATCGACAGTGGGGTGTGCTCAAAGCTGTTCCATACAGTTTTGTTTACAGGGTCAA
>NZ_JBHUJW010000046.1:0-1447 GCF_042683565.1 Brevibacillus sp. GCM10020057 | reverse complement strand
TAGCGAGAGTGGCAGCGGAACATGAAGTTAAATTGGTAGCAAAGGAGACTGATCAGAAACAAGCTGAGCAAAAAGAGGATTCTCCAGAGAGAGGAATTGTAGTACCCATCAAGGCAGGAGAGGAAAAAGGCCAAGAGAGAAGAAAACTTGCGCCGAATCTGAAACCGACTGAGCAGGAATCACCAGTCAGGGTACAACCTCGTCCCAAAAACAAGCTGCAAGGAACCTCGGTAACCACAAAACCGGCAGTAGCGCAGCCAAAGCCACAGCAAGAACCAACAGCAAAGGTACCGAAACGAAATACCCGTTTCGAGGAACGCTACAGACGGATCACAACCTACCTCGAAAACGACGTTTACGAGAAGGTGCAGGAACTGCATGAAAGTGGAGAAATCGACCGCATCAACAACCTGGTCAACACGGCGGTTAAGCTGTACCTCCGCAAATTCTACGGGTACGGTAACATCCAGTAGCCGAAATTCCCGAGCAGAACGCCTTGTACGAAGCAAAAAATCAGAAAGTGAACCAACCCACAGCCCTACGTCCCTAAATGGATGTAGGGCATTTTTGCGTTGTGTTCGGAAAGGAGGCAAAAACTTGGAGCAAATCAAGCTGTTCGAGCAATACCTGATCGAAAACGGAATCGCACCGAAAACAATCGAGTCCTACACGGGAGATGTGCGGGGATTCTACGAGTACCTGTCTGGTATGGGAGTGGACAACGAAACTGACCTAAAGCGCTTCTACGTGGTCAGCTACAAGAACCACCTTGTCGAGAAGAAGTACGCTGTTGCCACGATCAACAAGAAAATCAATTCGCTCCAGGC
Source organism: Brevibacillus sp. GCM10020057 (assembly GCF_042683565.1). Lineage (NCBI taxonomy): Bacteria > Bacillati > Bacillota > Bacilli > Caryophanales > Paenibacillaceae > Brevibacillus > Brevibacillus sp. GCM10020057. The sequence continues at coordinate 620 of NZ_JBHUJW010000046.1, read as the reverse complement.
GTACAACCTGTACCTCATCGAAAAAGGCATCCTGACGGAACAGGTCGTCACCCTACAGCGAGATCGAATCAAGGTGGCAGCTGGCAGCGAAGGCGAGGTAGACGTTTTCTCCGAACAGGAAGTCAACCAGCTGCTGTTCTTTGTCCAGGACAGGAGCAAGGTTAGCCTGCGGAACCACCTGATTGTCCATCTTCTGCTCTACACAGGTGTACGCGTCAGTGAGTTGTGCGGCATTCAGCTGGCAGACATCGACTACCTGACGAGCACACTCAGGGTCACAGGCAAGGGCGGGAAGTACCGCGAGATTCCGCTCCGACCTGACCTGGCCGAGCTGATTCGTGAGTACGTTAGGACGGAACGGCAAGAAAACAAGCACAACGACAGTCCCTACCTCCTTGTCAGCCAACGTGCCGAAAAGCTTCACAAGGACGCCGTCAACACCATGCTCGAAGGACTGGAAAAGCATCTGGGCTTCAAGATGTACCCACACAAATTCCGACATACATTCTGCTCACGCCTGCTGAAAAAGGGTGTCCCTCTCACAACCGTAAGTAAGCTGGCAGGCCACGCGCACATCCAGACAACTGCCCACTACTATATCAACACCAGTAAGCAGGAAA
>NZ_JBHUJW010000045.1:0-777 GCF_042683565.1 Brevibacillus sp. GCM10020057 | reverse complement strand
GCATCCAGCCTGGCGATTCGTTTCATTTCTGACGTGTCCGCTTGCTTGGAAGGTCGGCCGAGCGGAGGCCCGCTGAGACGAATGCCATGTTCTTTGCAGTACGCACGATTCTCTCGGTTTCGGTAGATTTGATCCGCCAACACTTCTTTCGGATACACGCCGAACCGAGCTTTGTACGTCTCTACGGATTCAATCAAGGTGACGCCTTCGTTGAAATTGTCCCACTGCCGACGCTCTATGAAGGCGAACCCCTGCACCATGCTGACGGACACCTTCGCCCCGAATTCGACTTTCGCTTTGGCTTTCCCACGAACGATCGGGCGAATATGCGGTTGATGAATGCTGACGATCCGATCCTCCACATGATGGACTCGCTTCGCATGCATCCATCTCTGTTGGCGATACAACTCCTGAATGACGAGCAGTTGTTTGTACTGCCTTTTGCTAAGCACGGTGAGCGGTGTGATGGCCGCAAGTTCTTCAATGATTCGAAGATCTCGCCTGATGAAAGCGAGTTGCTTGCCGATCCCCCGCCGCAGTGCCCGATATCCGATTCGGCGTTGCTTGGCGAGAGTCAAGTACGCGCGGCGTGCCTTTGCTCGATAGGTGCGCGGTTTCGGACGATGGCCCACGTGTGGCTCATGCAATACGTCGATGATCGTTTCCAGCTTCTCCCGGGCCTCGTTCAATAAGGTAATGTCCGTCGGATACGCGACGTCGGCAGGCGCACAGGTCGCATCAAGCAGCAGCGTTCCTTGGTTCGGGTCTGGCTCTGAG
>NZ_JBHUJW010000044.1:0-77547 GCF_042683565.1 Brevibacillus sp. GCM10020057 | reverse complement strand
TCTTTGATCGGGGATACGTGGATTACGAAAAATTTGATGAATACACGGACAAAGGCATCTTTTTCGCGTCCCGCCTGAAAGAGAACGCTCAAATCCGTCATCTCTATGCGTTCCCGTTATCGGCGGAAAGCTCTGTGTTATCGGATTCGATGATCTTGCTTGGAACACCACAGAAACGGATAGATAACGTGTTACGACTGATTGAAACGCTTGATTCGAAAGGGAATCTCATTCGAATCGTTACCAATCGCTTCGATCTGGAAGCCGAAGAATTGAGTGACATCTACCGTTGGCGTTGGCAAATTGAACTATTTTTCAAGTGGATCAAGCAGCATGTAAAGATCAAGACATTCTATGGAACGAGTGACAACGCTGTAAAAAACCAAGTGTTTCTCGCTCTCATTGCCTACTGCCTGTTGCTCCTTATCAAGTTGGAAAGGAACAGCCGACACAGTCTGTTGCAAATCAGCAGATGGCTCAAAGTCTTTCTCTGGCAGGCGTTCGAGCAATGGATCGGTAGAATGGATTACCAGGCCGAACGAACATCCAGAGGCCGACAGAAACGGAAATAGCCGTTGTATGTTGTTGTTGCTGTTGTAACAAATGTATAAAACTACCAAATGGATAGTGGCTACCTTTTGCTCCGATGTTGCCGTTTTTGGTTGCGAAGTTGAAAAACCCATTCAGAATACTTCGACAAATAGTGAATTTATTTTTTATGCAACGTTAGTGTTCCGCTACATGCTTTGCACAAGCCGCCATTTCTTTTTTATGATCAGGTGACGTACTGATACTAGGCTGTTTTAGGAACTCCTGCAGCTCATGCAATTGCTCGTCTCTTGTCGCAGCCAAATACGCCCCCAATTGTCCGATCATATCGTAGCTCCTTTCTTTGAAAATCGTACAGACTAATCTTCAAAAACGGTCCACCATTGGACGCGACAGTAAATTTCAATGTTCGAGAATGGGAAAGGAAACTTCTACCGTCGTCCCCTTATTCAATTCGCTTTGGAATACAATGGTCCCCCTGTGCTCTTTCACAATCTTATGACTGATCGTTAATCCGATACCAGCACCCTTTTCTTTAGTGCTAAAGAACGGTTCTCCAATTCTTTTCAGTCGTTCTTTACTAATCCCGCATCCATGGTCAATAATTGTTACCTTGACCCAATCCGGATCGACCCTCTCCAACCGAACAAGAATTTCTCCGCCACCGGGCATGGCTTCCATTGCATTATGAAACAGATTGACAAACAATTGTTTCAGTTGATGCCTCACTCCGCTGATCATCAGCGATTCATGAGATGGCTCGCACTTTATTTCAATGTTGCTCAGAGTTGCTTCCCTCTCCAAATGTATGAGCACTTCTTGTAACAGGGCCCGCAAGTCTGTCGGCTCGCTTTTTGCTGCCTGAGGCTTTGCGAGCAGCAAGAGTTCATCGAGTTTCGTTTCAATGTTTTTGAACTCAGAGAGGATAATATCGGAATATTCCTGCTTGAATTGACCTGACTTCATTAATTGAAAAAATCCCTTGATGGACGTTAACGGATTGCGAATCTCATGGGCGATACCCGCAGCCAATTCGCCGATTGCGGCCAGAGCAGCTGATTTCCGGAGTTCTTCTTCCACCTGTTTTCTGGCTGTAATATCGACAGATGAGCCGATTACCTCTACCACTTTGCCGCCACGTACAATTGGGCGGAGAGAAGTAAAATAATAAATGTTATCGAAACGTCCCTCAAACGAGACATCGACTTCTCCCTCCCATGCCCTGCTGAAAAGTTGGTTCGTTTTCGCAGCTAATCCTTCAGGTAAAACATTGCATACGTCTTTCCCGACAACCTGTTCCGGGACGAAACCCAGCTTATATAGCAACGTTCCATCACATAATGTATAGACAAACCGTCCGTTCACTTTTTTGAACTTAAACATCATCCCCTGCTGCTTCCGAACCGTATCTTCAAACTCTTGTCTGGCAGCACGCTGATGCTCTTCCATCCAGAGGCGTTCCGTTATTTCCGTATTGATCCCATACTGCTTCACGACGCATTGAATTTCGGCAAATTTCCGCTCCAGCTCATCCGCTGGCAGTGGTTTGCTGAAAATGAAACCTTGTGCCTCATTACAAAGATGCTGTTGCAAGAAAACAAGTTGATTTCTCGAGGTCACACCTTCTGCAATCACGCTGAGGTTCAGTTGATGAGCCATGGAGATGATCATTTTCACAATCATGGCATCACTTTCATCAGTCGTACAGTAACGGATAAAGGACTTGTCGATCTTTAACGTGTCGATCGGCAGTTGTTTCAGATAAAACAGGGAGCTATACCCTTTTCCGAAATCGTCCATACTGATCTTGACCCCGAGCTCTTTTAACTCTCCTAATGTTTCGAGCGTACGGTTTACATCCTTTGTCATGCTTTCGGTGATCTCCAGACAAAGATATTGCGGAGATAGCCCCGTTTCTTCAAGAGCCCGCTTCACTGTTTCTACAAGATTGCCATGTGTAATCTGCCTTTGCGAAAGATTGACAGACATGACCACAGGATCGAAACCGGCATCTTGCCAAGCCTTATTTTGGGCGCAGGCTGTTTTCAACACCCATTCTCCGATTGGCACGATCAGTCCGGTCTCTTCTGCCAGGGGAATGAAAAGCTCTGGTAAAACGAATCCCCACTCCGGATGTTTCCAGCGAATCAATGATTCTATTCCGGAGATTCTGCCAGAGCGAATATCCACTTGAGGCTGGTAATAGACCATTAGTTCATTTCGCTCGAAAGCTTTGCGCAACTCCCACTCCATCGGCACAATCGAGTTCGTGTTCATACATTCATGATAAAAGAGGTAAGGGCATATGATCGCCTTCGCTTCTCGCATCGCTGTATCTGCATTTGCCAGCAGATTTTCTCCGTCTCTTCCATCCGTTGGATAAAAGGCAATTCCGATACTTGGGGTAATCACGATCTCTTGCTGATCGAGAATAATCGGATTGGTAAAGGCTTCGAGTATACGTTCTGCGATTCGCTCAGCCTTCACGCGGTTCACATTGCGAAGTAAAACGGCAAATTTATCCCCTTCATAACGGCATATCGTGTCATCCTCATGCAGGTTGAACGATAGACACCTAGACACTGCAATTAGCAATCGATCTCCTTTTTCACGACCAATAAAATCGATGATTTCCTGAAATCGATTCAAGCCGATGACCATAACCGTGAGCGTGTCCTCATGCTCCTGATCGCCACGCGTCACAATCAGATTCAAACGATCGGCAAAATACCGCTGATTGGGCAAACCCGTCAGCGTATCGTAATAAGTCAAATAAACAATCTGCTGTTCAGCTTTTTTTCTTCGGGTAATATCTTGGAAAAATACCGATATCCCATTCTTCGCAGGATAGGCATGAATCCAAAACCACTTTTCCGCAGGACTGTCATTCTGTTCGTATTTAACGGTAACATGCTCATCCATTGCCTTATGAAGTTTCCCGCATGAGGCTGTTCCGAAAATGCCAGGGGAGGCTTCCCATAATACTTGCCCGAGAATGTGTTCGCGTTTTTTTTCCAACAAAAGCTCGGCTTCCTTGTTGCAATAAGTAACGCGAAAATCGCTGTCAACAGCAATAAAACCATCCGTTATGCTTTCCAGAAGATTGGTAATCAGCTCGTTGGATTCTTTCAATGCCTCTTCGTATCGCTTGCGATCCGTAATATCTTTTGCAATGCCGTAAACACCTGCTATCTTGTACTCAACGGTAATGGGAACCAGCGTCAAATTAAGTTCAACATCGCGTCCTTCCTTATGAATAAAGGTGGCTTCAAAATTTTGCGGGCTCCCCTTTTTCGCCGACAAAAAGTAACGAAGTGCCTTTTCTGCATCTTTTTCGGCAATAAAGCGATCAAAAGGCAGGTTCTCAAATTCATTTTTCTGGAAGCCAAACACATCACCGACTCGGGAATTTACGCTCAGGATGGTTCCGGAATGATCCATCCACCAAATGACATCCGGATTATGCTTAAACAAAGCCTTTGCGGACTGTTCATACCTTTTCTGACGTACGTTGAGCGACTCGCCCGCAACGCTGGTTGCTGCTGCATCATTCAGTCGAACCTGCGCCACAACATCCCTGGAGTAGGCGACATCCCTGCACAAAAAGGCAATCCCGAGAATACTGTCCTGCTCATCATGCAAAGGAATCATTACCCCATAACGGGAACCCATTTGATAAAAGGGGCGCAGAGGTCCATCTGCCGTAATGTCCAACATGATTGGCGACTGGCTGTTCCACTTCTCATGCAAAAAGGATTCACATCGTCTTTTATCTTCTTCGCAGAGTGTTAGCCCGAATAAAGAAGCGGGAGCATCAGGCGAATCTTGATTCTTTATGAGAAGAAAACCGTGTTTTGAGTGGGTCTCCTGGATCAGCTGTTCCAAAAGTCTTTCCGCCTGCTTGATTCCTTCCAATTCTTTTTCTTTACTCATGCTCGGCAGCCTCCGCCCCCATTTTCTGGTTTCTTCGGTCAAAATCTATTTCAGATCAACAAATATGTCATGACCTAAAATCTCCGGCAACTGCAATAACGAAAAGACATGCATAACGTCAGGACTTACTTTTGTTATAGCAATCTGACTTCCCGCTTCCCGCAGTTCATTGATTAACGTGATCAATAACCCGATTCCAGAAGAATCAACAAATGGAACGTTCGAGAAGTCAATTTCTATGTCTTTCCTTTCCATCAAGGCAGGGGCGATTTCGTCCTGCATGATTTCTGTCACATCAATATCGAGATCCCCGTTGATTTTGACGATAGATTTTGCTTCTTCCTGAATGATTTCATACGTAAACATCTGAATCACTCCCGTTTATTCAATGATTAATTCCCCGAATTTATTCAAACGGGCATACACATTTGTTGCACTTGCTGTAAAGGTATGCGCTTTGTTGCCGACTTGAATGACCGTATCTTCTATTGCCAATCCGATCCGAATCGTTCCAGTCTTCGGAACGAAGATTTTCGTGGCAATCCCACCTCTCGTCCCCGCTTCTGCTACTTTGACAACCTTGGTAGCGTAGATTTCGCCCCCGCGAACAAAGCCATCCACTTCAATACATCCGCCTGCATGAAGTCTCGAATTGTAAATGCCCTTTTCAATCAAAATGTCACCGCTTGAATACAATTCACTATTATGCGCAATACTTGCTTTAATAAAGCAAAGCTCATTATCGGTTTCACTGACGGAATGATACAATTCTTCAGCCAGTTTAATTACCTGCTGAATGTCCTCAACCGTTCTGAATTCCGAAAAGGTGGCATTGATAAAACCTCTTTGCATTCGTTCAGCCAGTTCAAACCACTTTTCTTCCAACGCATCTCTTCCGCTATGAATGTGTCTGACCAATGTCTTCGTCAACGGCAGGAACAATCTATACTTTCCATCGTATAAAATTTTCAACAAAGGACCGAGACCGGTTCGGGTAAAAGTGGATACCTTAAATGCAGAAACGGATGAGAGTTGCTGGATCGCTCTCACCATATTTTTCATTTGGCCAAGCAGGTCACCCAAAATGAGAGAAATATCAGCTTTCAGGAGATTGTTTTTCCCCGCAGCGACCTCACTGGAAATGACATTGTTCTGAACAATGATGGCTTTGCCAGAAAAAACTTTTGCCCTGTTGATATTTTCCCGGACAAAGATATTCCCCTGGGTTTCCACAAGCATCGCATCTTGCACGGAACCCAAAATTTCAACATCTCCAATGTAATGAATATTCCCCGTTTGGATGTCAATATCTTTACTCAGGATTAATTTGGGGATGACCGAGATTTTCGCCACATGTCCTTTGACTACAATTTCAGGATGGCCCGAGGCTGTGGCGACCGCTTTTGTTCCGTTTTCTACCAGCGCAACGCCTTTTCCTTCTATAACGGAAAGGGGATAAACCTCCGGTGCAGATACCATTTCATTCGTTACAGAAATACCCGCTATTCCCTGTTGAGGCGGTTGAACAACACCTAAAACCTGTCCTCGCTCCACAGAGGGGAACTGTTGAATCTCCCGGTAATCAATCGTTCCATCTTCCCGGTGTTTTAATCCCTTTTTGATTTCGACTTCTTGCGTTGGCTGGAAGTACCCATTCTTTCCAGGTGTAGGAGGGGTTCCTCTGGCGATCACAAATGTCCCCTCTACTTCACTCGTACACGCGCGGGCGATTTCAGAAAAATCAACGCCATGAGCAACTTCCAGTTCTTTGAGTTTATCCAAAATGGGATCGATGTCGATCACAATGAAATCCTTTAATTCAGTTACTTCCAACTCGACAAACTGGTGGGGGAGCTTGTCCATCAGCCTCCGGTAAATGCGAATGCCGGGGGTGACTTTCAAGAGCGCTGCCATACCGTCATCGCTGACCTTGACTTCCCATTTTGGCTCCATAATTTCATCTTCCAGTTCAACTTGCAGCAAATCATTTTCACTTACTACCACTGTCTTTTCAATAAGTTCACCATTTTTGTAAAATTTAACCCCTTTTTTCGGTGCGACCATAGGATATCTATCCGGCGCATCTTTACAATAGATACGTCCTTCGCTTACCCAAACCTTGCCCGACAGCTCGTGTTCATCCTCAGAAGCAGCATCATCAGGCGCGTCTGGGACAGGAGAGAAATCTTCCGGAAAATCCATAGACTCTACAGCCTGTCTGAGCGCTTCCATAGCGGATAACGGTTGTTCGACGTCTTCCCTGTTGTTTTTTTCTCCCCTAACGGTGACCCGAACCACTGCAGGCCTTGACCTGAGACCTAAAAACCTTTTTTCTTCATGCTCAATGATTTCTATATCTACCTCATCCCTCTTTGCATTCAATAATTCCAATGCAATGCTTACTGCCTCTTTTACCGTTTTCCCCTTGGACACAATGTTTCTCTCCATAATTTTTATCCTCCTTAAGGAGAAGTGACAGGTTCTTTAACACTGGTCGTCTCTTCCTTTACCGACTTTCAAAATCACCATCGTGATATCATCCCTCTGCGGTGAACCTTCCGTAAAGCTGGTTAACGTCTCGATCACAATCGTTTCAAGCTCGGATGCCGTTTTATGCGCATTTTGTATCAGCGTTTCATTGAGACGTTCGATTTGGAACATCTCCCCTTTGCCATTTTGCGCCTCCACGATCCCGTCCGTATAGAAGAACAGCGTATCCCCCTCCAATAAACGGAGCTGTTTTTCCTGATAAACCTGATCGGGCAATCCGCCTAGCATCACCCCTTTGAGATCTGGCAGTTCAAAGGCCTCTAGGTTTTCGCGAACGAGTACCGGCATGTAATGACCGGCATTGGCGTAGACAATATTGCCGGTAACGGGGTCCCAATCTGCACAAAATACAGTGACGAACGAGTTTAATGTCCGCAAATCCTTGTAAATTGCTTTATTCATGGAAGTAAGGGTTTCTCCCGGTCCCTGAGTCACTTCCGCCGCGCTGCGAAATGCCCCGCGAGTCAGAATCATGAGCATGGCAGCCGGTATCCCTTTCCCCATAACATCCCCGATGATGATCCTGACTCTCCCATCGGAAAGCGGATAGAAATCGAAGTAGTCTCCGCCGATCATCCTGGCCGGAATGGAAAATCCTGAAACTTCACTGTTTGGCAATACCGGCTTTTCTCCATTTAACAATTGCCTTTGAATTTTCCTTGCCAGTTGAATTTCCCGTTTCAAGGAAAGGTATGAATCCATGTTATTCTGCTCTTGGTTCATCAGATTGCAAAACATCTGCTTATTGCCCTCCTTTAAGAAGGGCCTCCTTGATTCTGTAAACCCCTACCGTCTCGAATAAATCATGAGTCTCCTTGTTCAACCCTTCAAACGTAACGGCAATACCACGGTCAGCTGCGGCATGAATGATGGAAAGTATGGAACCTATTCCGGTGGAATCAATAAAATCCAGGCCAGAAAAATCAATGATGATCTCGGTCATGTCGTCAGGAATTTCCACCATAAAGTTTTCTACAGTGGAATAATCCATCAGACCTATAACTTTCACACATAAGGTTGATCCATGAATTTCCTCTTTCATCACTAAGCTCATGACAATTCCTCCCAATCGCTGCGTCAAACTGTGCCGCTCATCAGGGCTTGCAGAATATAAGTACAGTTACTTAGAGTTTAAAACGCTCCATCTTTTGCAACAGTACATTCGCGATATCCGATAGTTCACTGGACTGGGCATGAAGGGATTTTAACAAGTCGGCTAATGTAATGGTGATTTCCGTTGTATTATTCGTCCTCTCTTTGGCCCAATCGCGAATCCGATTGATCTTGTCCAAGATTTCTGTTGCCTTTGAATTCTCTTTTTGCTGCTCCAGAAGTTCTTCCACCTGATCCAGGCAGAAAAAGATCTCATCTATTGAATCTCTTGCTGTAGCGGTTTTTTCCATGGAGAGCGAAAATGCCTTTTCCACCGAATGGTTCGCTTCTGCTTCCAGTACAACAGCTACTCTTTGGGCTTGTATTGCCTTTTTGTGCGTATCCGTTAGCAACCTGCGAAGCGCATACGTCATTTTATTTACCGAATGAGACAAATCTCCAAGTTCCCCCTTGGCGGTTACGTCGCTTCTCGCCGTTAAATCGCCGGTTTCCAGTTGTTTCATTTGCGCAATAATTTTCTGGATGTCTTTATAAATCTTCGCGAAAAATCTCGCAGTCAGCGCAAATAACGCAACCAAAGAAACGAAACCGGAGACAATGAGGATGACCGAATGCCGCACCAGTGGAGAACGGATTTCGTCAAAATCCAGAGCTATATAGACGACCTTGTCATCCTTGATCGGCAGAAACATCTTGTAGATTTTTTTCTTGTCGATGCTCTGTATCGAAGTGACGACTTTGGGTTGTACCGACAGTTGTGTCAGGAGTCTGATATCTTCATCGCTTTCATAATTGAATGTGCCGTGTACGATCTTCTTCAGCGGAGGGTATAGTTTTTGTTCCAATGATGGGTCAGCAAATACCTTTGGCGTTAAAATTCCAATTTCCTTGACGTTGCTGTTTTCTTTCCTCACCTTGGAAATCCAGACATCCGGACCAATTTCCCGCGTAAATTGATAAACTTCTCCGGCTTCGATAAAAACATTGATGATGTAAGGCTTTCCAGGAGGGTGATAGTAGGAATATTTATAGAAGGCAGGTTGGTCAACATGTGATTCTGACTGCGCGATTGGCAGGACCACCATATTGTTTTCAAGAAATGTGGCACCCGGGACACTTACTTTTCTTCCATTCAGCAAGTTGTCCGCCGCTTCCAAAAATCCTACCTTTTTCAAACTGAAACCAATATCCTGCGGTTCGGTAGACAGAACACCTACGATGTCTCCTTCCGTTTTCGCAAGTATCGTTATACCCGCGACTCCCATTTCATCCCTTGTCGCTATCAGTTCTTCATTTGTAATCATCTGTAAATTTTTGTTCTGTAACCGATCCGCAATACGTTCTGCATAGGATATCAACTTCAAATCGATTTGGTGTTCGATTGCGCTTGAGGCGAGTAATGTTTCCTCGATGCCTTTGTTAATGCTCTCGGCAATCATGAATGCCTGATTATCCGTCTCCAGCGTTATTTGTTGATTGATGAGATACAGTTGGACCACGCCGGTTATCACGGATATGATAATCAAAACGAAGAAAATTCGGCTCAAAAACTGTTGAAGCAATGATTTGTGTTGTTTCCTGTTCATGAAAAGTTAACCTCCCTCCCATTCATTTTCTGCTTCCACCCACTGCATAGCGATTTGGCGAATTTCATCCAATTTGTTATTGCAGCAATGCCCTTCCTCTTCGTACTCAACGAGCTTCTTTTCTGCAGGCAACAAGTTGAATAATTCATACATATCAGCCGAAGTCACCATCTGGTCTTTCTTTCCGTGGAAAACAACTGTCGGCGACCGATACGATAATTCCCTGAAATCCGGAATGGGAGTATGTCCGGGAGCAAGCGTACATGAACATTCCATTCGACCAAGAAAATATCCTGGGAGATTCAATTTTTCAAACTCAACCGCAGGACTGACGGCTACCGTTTTTTTAATTTTTGCGAAACAGCTTCCGTAAAGCGCCCATGAAGCTCCCAAGCTAGTCCCAAATAAATAAATTGGCTTGTTTGGAAAGAGATCGGAAGCAAAATCGATTAATTGGCCCATGAATTCTTCCCAGCGCTTTTTGGTACCTTGCAAACCGTGTAACACATAGCTCTCACCCTGCCCCGGCCCGTCAAAACTAACTGTAGTAAAGCCAGCTTTCAGAAAATCTGATTCGTATGTAAACAACTCTTCCTTGGATGAATCAATCGGATTGACGATAATCATGATCCCTCGCGAATGATCAGGGATGCGAATTCGGCCCGCACATTTATGGCGGTCGACTTCGATCCATTCATACTGCGTTTGAACAGGGGATATACAATCAGCTATGCGAAACATTTCCAAACACTTTTTATACCATTTTTCTTTTTCAGGGGTACGCGTTGGGAAAAGCCAGTAAACGAGATTGTAATACAAGCCCGTCAAACGGTACATATATTCTGCTTCGGCAATCAAGCCTTCGCTCTTTACGAAATCGGCATGCTTTTTTTTCTCTTTCGCCAGTGAATGCCAACGATCAATCCAATGTTCTGCGGAAATAAGTTCAGGCCGAACCTTGGACAGATCGTCGGCATCAACTCCGTGAACAAGCCATCTCTCCCAAAACTGATCGATGAGTAAAGAAGTTCTGATCGTTCTATTGATGGTCCTTTCAGATAGCAAGGTCTTCATTCTTTTTCCCGCCCTCTTCATAATAAAAAACAAGAATGACGCAAGAACCTTCAGAAGATGTAGACAAGAGAAGCTGATCGGCCATTTTCATCATGAGAGTGAAGCCTTGTCCAAGTGACTTCTTGGTGGAATAACCCACCATCAATGTGGAGTTCGGAAGGAGTTTCAAATCAAAGCCCGGACCTCTGTCTTCAACGATTACATTCACATGCTGACCATTTTGCACAATGACCATTTTTCCTTCTACCGCATGTTTGAGAACATTCGTAATCGCTTCAGATATGACCAGAAGCAAACTTGTAATCTGCATATGGCTAAATCCCGTTTGGAGCAGACAACTTTTGGCGATTTCCCTCGCTTTCGGAATATCCGAACGCACTTTTATGGCTGCTTCGCACAAGACTTTGCCATCCTTGTACTTTTCTATTTCACGTTTTGACACCAAAAGAAACTTCCCCTGGGTTACGGCATACATGACGTCACGATAGACTTGCCATACTTCACCTTCTTCTGTTGAATCGCCGCATTTCTTTGCTTCTTTCGGATGAAAGATAGAGGATATGTTTTCTTTTTCCTCCTCATAGACTTTCAAAAAACTTTCGTGGTATTTACCCGGCAACTGCAATTCACGAACAAGGAGATACACGTCTTCGTTTTCCATGATCCAGTTCACCATGCAGTTGGACAAGAAGAGAAGATAATCAGCCTCGTCCGCTTGATTCTCTGCAAATGTTTCCATGGTAAAAGGCAAATAGATCAGGCTGTCTTGAAGCGATTTATCGGTATTGAGCCGCTTTGCCAGCTTGCGTGCAAGCAATCCGATCAATGCTCGTTTTTGAGCGTCGAAAGGACTGTCGATCGATATAGGTTGAGGAAATTGTACTTGTGGCCCTGGCTTTGATTTCCATTGGTCTTTATTGCCTAATATCTTGTTTAGTATTGATCTCACAAGGTAGTTGCCCCCTCACAAAATGCCCAACGGGGGCATGATAGTGATTTCATCAATGACGGCACCTTCAGGCTGGCACAGCAGATAAACGATATGCTTGGCTAATGATTCCACCGGGATCATTTGCGATGTATCCGGTTTTGGTTCTACTAAATCCCACAATGGAGTATGGACTGCGCCTGGTAAAACGGCCGTCACCTGGACACCTTTCCCCCGAAGCTCCATCTGCAGCACTCTCGTCAGACCCAACACCCCGAATTTGGAAGCGGAATATCCGCCGCAACCGGACAGCGCAGTTGTGCCGGCAATCGAGACGAGATTAATGATCCTCCCCCCGTGGTTTTGAACCATATGTTGCCCAAAGTGCTTGCAGCAAAGAAACGTTCCCCTCAGATTTACCGAAACCATTCGGTCGAAATCATCGGTGTCCATCGTCAGCGTAGGCTGAAACACGCCGATCCCCGCACAATTGATGAGCACATCGACTTTCCCGTATGTCGATATGGCTTGTCCCGCAAAACGGCGAACAGAGCTTTCATCTGTAACATCCAAAGACATCACCAGGGGATTTGAATGCATTTGGGAAGCAACAGACTTTAATCCGTTTTCATTTCTTGCCCCAAGAACAAGATTGGCTCCCAGTTGGTCCAAAAACACCGCTGTTGCTTTCCCAATCCCTTTGGACGCGCCGGTAATTGCGATTGTCCTTCCTCTGAGCTGCCCAAAATCAATCATGATTGCTCACCCGTTCCGAAAAACTCAAAATAATTTTTTTCGGTTTCCCAAAGACCGATCTTATGCAGTTGCGGAAGATGCGGATGCAACATGTTATAAATCACCATCGCAACCACCTCCGATGTCGGGTTCAAATCCTTGAATTCTTCCGTATCCAGATTCAAATGTTTGTGGTCAAATTTATTCAGGACGACAGTCTCGACGATCTCATCCAGTTCAGACAGGTTGATAATCATTCCAGTGATCGGGTCAGGTTCTCCCTGGACCGTTACATCAAGGTAATAGTTGTGTCCGTGACCATGCGGATTGTTACATTTTCCGAACAGCGCCAGATTTTCCTCCGGAGACAGATATTTGCTGTCCAAGCGATGTGCCGCACAAAAATGATATTTGCGTGTAAGTCTGGTCATGGAACCACCCTCCCTTTCTGCAGACAAATAATGGTTTTCATGCAATCGAATCCGATGCAATTCGCAACCTTCAAACCGATTTTCAAGAGAACCCCAGATATAATTGACCAGGTTTTCCGTGGTTGGAATGTGTTGCTGAAAAAAGGGATGCTCCCGATCCAGAAATTTCCCGTCCAGCTCCTCTTCTACAAACGATGTGACCATTTCTTTAATCGCAGTCGTATTGATCACAATGCCCGTTTTCTCGTTCAAAGGCCCTTTGACCATTACTTCGAGTCTGTAATCATGCCCGTGTCCGCTCGGATTATTGCAGCGGCCGAATACGCGGCGATTTTCTTCATCACTCCACACGGGTACACGATAGACATGAGTGGCCGAAAAATCGATTCTTCGCGATAAATAGAGCACGTTTGACCTCCTTGTCTGGCAGGTTCTTTGCATTTGCTGATCTTTGCGTTCTATTGCCTTGCAAGGGAGCGTTCAAACTCTTCACATAGCGCCGTATTTTCGGCAAACAATCCCTTTTTCACCGTCGTCACGGTAACTGTGCCTGGTTTTTTGATCCCTCTCGCGCACATGCACAGGTGAGTCCCTTCCACCGTCACGATCACTCCTTTTGGGTTCAGCACATTCCGTATGGCATCAGCAATTTGCGTCGTCATTCTCTCCTGCACCTGCGGCCGTTGGGACACGAGTTCCACCAATCTGGCAAATTTGCTTAACCCTACGATTCTTCCATCTGGTATGTATCCAATATGTGCCTTACCGTAAAAAGGGATGATATGGTGCTCGCAAAACGTATAGTAGCTAATATCCTTTACCGTAATGATGCCGTCATACTGTTCTTCAAACGTAGTGGTCAATGCCGTCTCAGGATTTACCCCTACCCCGGAAAAAACTTCCCGGTACATTTTTGCAACTCGTTTCGGGGTATCCAAAAGCCCCTCGCGTTCCGGGTCTTCGCCTATTTCCTTCAAAATATTGCGAATGCCTTCTTCGATGACATCGTTCTGGATCAAGTTGCTCGTTGCTAGCGGCTTCATAGCAAGACCCCCTCTATTAAATTAAAAATCCAGTCCGATTTAAGGACTGGATTTTTTACAAATACCCATTCCCAATTCGGCAACCCGGCTATCATAGCGTTTCCTGCTTTAGACCCGTGGCTTTGCGTCCCCATCTTTCAATGGGTTTGCCATTTTTCATAAGGAATTTCTGTTGACGATTAATAATGATGTCAACATTCGACATATTCAATTATTATTCAACAATTTCAGACATTCTTGCGACTTTTGTCCCAGTTCCATATTACCTGGAAAGACGTCTGGTTTTACACTGGCATGAGTTGTTATTTCCTCTTCATACCGCTTCGCTTCCCCAAGCAAATAGACCTACTTATCATTCATGTACATAAGACTAATTAACCAAAAAATATCGTGTAAATAGAAATTTTGACTGATTTTGTCGAATCTCTTTTTCATTATTCTACCTTCGTTTTTGATTCATTTCAATCCTGAAATCACCAATTCATGTAATAATCATTCCGTCAACTAGTAAATTAAAACAAATTTGCCAACTAATATATCACTAAGCCAAAAGAATAATTTTCATAATATATAGTAGGACCCGCGCTTTCCATCTGCATCCGGATTTTTCGTTGTATTACCCGATGCTCTGCCAAATCGTATAGTCTCCTTCGACAGCAAAAGCCGCAAACCCGGTTCACTCCCCGAGCTTGCGGCTCTATGCCGGCACCTCACAAAAAACGGCGGTGCACTTTCTTGCCATCGTACGTAAACAAGACCTGGCGATCCTCGATGACTGTCTCCAGATGGACGCTTTTCCCCCATAGTGAATAGAGGTACGGCAGCGTTTTTTCCACGTACTTCACATCCAGCTCCAGCCCCTCGAAATGATGCTTCAACAGCAGCTCGCCCGACCGCAAATAATCTCCGTCGTGGACCATCAGGTACGGGAAGCCGCCGTTGACCCGTGCACCCGCCAAGCCGTCCCGCACCTGCTCCCATTGTTTATCCGTGACGACCCAATCATTGCCCTGCTTGCCGAACATGTACAGATCCAGGTCGTTCACCAGTTCCTTCGTCAGAAAGTTGCTGATGAAGCTGATGTCCGATTCCAGCTCGCGCACCTCGAAAATTTTTGCGCGTCCCTCCCCGGGCTTGCGGCCGAATCGCTCCTGCTCCTCCTTGGTCGGATGATCCCAGCGCCGTTCGATGTCCTCAAAAATTTTCAGCCCCAAATGATACGGGTTGATGCTCGTTGCAGACGGCTGGATGACAGAGGAATGCAGCTTGGCGAAATCGATGGTCTCTGCCTCCGTCAGTTCCATTTCCCGCAGGATGCGCATGTGCCAGTAGGTCGCCCAGCCTTCGTTCATGATCTTCGTCTCCAGCTGCGGCCAGAAGTAGAGCATCTCGTCGCGGATGATCGTCAGCACGTCCCGCTGCCAATCCTCCAGGACGGTGCTGTACTCCATGATGAACAGCAGCAGGTCTTTTTCCGGCTCGGGCGGGAATTTGCGCACTGGCTTTGCCGGCTCGCTCTCGGCTTGCTTTTCCTGGCCGTCCAGCCCCCACAGATCGTCGTACGGCGAGTGGCGTTCCGGTTTGCTTCTTTTCGCAGGCTCCTCCGGTTCGCGTTTCCAGCGCAGCTTGGGTCGCAGCAGGCTCGGGTCGATGTGCTCCTGAATCGCCAGGCACGCATCGAGGAAATTTTCCACTGCTTCCTTGCCGTATTCGATCTCGTACTGGCGGATGCGCTCGGAGCTGGCTGCCATGCTCTCGACCATGTCCCGGTTCGTGTTGGAAAAGCGCATGTTGTTTTTGAAAAAATCGCAGTGGGCGAGCACGTGTGCCACGATCAGCTTGTTTTGGATCAGCGAGTTGCCGTCCAGCAAAAAGGCGTAGCACGGATTCGAGTTGATGACCAATTCGTAGATTTTGCTCAAATTCAGATCGTACGACAGCTTCATCCGGTAGAACGATTTGCCGAAGCTCCAGTGCGAAAACCGCGTCGGCATGCCGTAAGCTCCAAACGTATAGATAATATCCGCCGGGCAGATTTCGTAGCGCATCGGGTAAAAATCAAGGCCGAACCCCTTGGCAATCTCGGTTATTTCATCAATGGACCGCTCCAGCTCTTTGCGTTCTTCGTTGGTCAATGCCCTTCCCCTCCCATTTGCCAAAGCCTACTTTTATATATATGGGGAAAGCCGGCAAAAGACGACGGCACTGCCGAAAAGATATCAGGTGATTCATCATAGACGATCTGCGGAAATGTGGCTATAATGTCATTAATTACGCTATTTTAACCATTTACAACTTGCAAACAATCATAACCTTGTGGAAGCGATGAACACCCATTCACATCTGGGCACTTGAATGGCTGGGAGCGAGTAGTGCAACCGACCCTGTTTTTGAATGTAGATAAGGTCGGTTTTTTTATGGGCAATTTTGGCGATTCTGGAGCCAAAATCAAACCTTGTCAGGAAGGAGGGGGGATGATGAATGCGGTGATTCAGTCCATACTTTCCAATGTGGCGATTATTTTTTTCATGCACGCTTGCTTGGTGGAATTGGTGAAAAATGAGGGCAAGCTCTCTCCCTCCTTCGTTCGCATCGGAAGGATTCTCGTGGTATCGCTCGCCGTCATCAGCATGTTTTATTTGCCCATCCAGTACGGGGAGTACCGCTTCGATCTGCGGCTGATTCCGTTGGTGGTTATGGCCGTGCTTTTGGGATGGAAAGCGGTTATCCCGACATTGCTTATCACCAGTCTTTGGCGCCTGAGCCTGGGGGGTGAAGGTTCCTTTCCCGGGATCATTTTCGGAATGGTTCTCCCGGTTCTCGCCGCTTTGCTCTACAAATCGATCCGCCAATCACCAAAGCTGCATCTCCCATCCTTGATCGTTCTCACTTGCGTTGCCTGGTTCATCTCGGATGTGCCCATCATTTTCTGGGTCCCGGATGGCTTTATGGTTTTCAAGCAGCTCATGGCAATCCGGCTCACTACTTGCGTGACAACAGCCTTGATTCTCTACGTGTTAATCGGCCGGGCGGAACGGGAACTGCAGGTGAAGCAAACGCTTCAATATTACGCTGACCACGACCCGTTGACAGGCTTGTACAACATTCGTTCCTTCCATAAGGCTGTCAACTCGTATCCTCATACAAACAAGCGGAAGTATATCATCATGATCGATATTGATTACTTCAAAGCGATTAATGACACCTATGGACATGTCGCAGGCGATTTCGTCCTGAAAGGGGTCTCCAGCCTGATCGTCACGGAAGTCGCTCACGCCCTGGGACCAGAGCATGCCACGATTGGAAGGTACGGCGGGGAAGAGTTCATTCTCTTTCTGGCCGTCGATGAGAAAGAGACGATGATCTCCCTGGTGGATGCCATTCGACAGAAAATCGGCAGCGCCTCCTTTTATACGGAGAAGCGAACCCATTTGATGAAAGTAACCGTCTCTATCGGCGTTTCGCAATTGCACGATGGCAACATGCTGCAACAAGCGATTGAACAGGCCGACAAGTCCCTTTATGATTCAAAAAACAACGGGAGGAACCAGACACACTATGCTGAAGGCATCTGATTTCACAGGACATTCGGGATTGGAATGGAAAGGGGGAACTCAACGCGATCCGAACTGCAGAAAAACGTTTTTCCTTCAAAATCGATGGGTCATCGTATTTTCTCTGTCCTTTTTGGTCGCTCTTTTCCTTCTCCAAAAGGAGTGGCATGGATTTGGCGGAACCGATGACTTTGTGATGGTTCACTTGATCATAGAGCTGCTGGTTACTACCTCATCCCTGGCAGTAGCCATTTCGGCATGGATATTTTCTCCCCATGTCTTGTCCCAAAAACGGCTTTGGATTGGAGCGCTTTTCGGTTCCGTAGGTGTCCTGGAGCTGCTGCACGCCATCACCTTTCCAGGAATGCCTCACTTTTTGTCGGAAAGCTCCGCTTATAAGGCAACGTGGTTTTACATGATCGCCCGGCTCACGCAGGCAGTCGGGATGTTTGTTTTTGTCGCGGCAAATGAAAAACAGGCCCGCCCCCATCACCGATGGATCGCCTACTCCCTCTGCCTGGCGTATTCGCTCATCTGGATGGTGATCATATACGCCCCTGACAAGCTGTTGCCCGAGCTCGTCGTGGAAGGAGCAGGCACAACTGCAGTCAAGAACTCGTTGCAGTATGTGGCGATTGCCATTCAGACTTTATGCCTGTTTTTTTGCATCAAGTCCTTTTGTACGGCTCCTGCACTGAACCTGATGCTGCTGGTCGCCTCTGTGTATCTGATCGTCAGCGACATCATCTTTACGGCTTATCCGAATGTGTATGACTTCGCCAATCTGTCCGGACATCTCTTTCAGCTGGCGGCCTTTGCCTTTCTGCTCCATGCCCTTCATCACATCTCCGTGAAGGAGCCTTTCCAAAAGCTGAAAAAAGATCAGGAGTACATCACCTTCATGGCCTACCATGACGAGTTGACCGGTCTTACGAATTCGCGCTATTTTACGGAAAAGCTGACAGAAGCCCTGTCCCGGAACAAACAGGAGAAAATTGCCGTCCTCCTGCTCGATATTGACCGGTTCAGTGCCATCAATGAATCTTTGGGGATGTCCTTCGGGGATTTGGTCCTCCAATCCGTAGCACAGCGCATTCGCGCATCCTTGCCGGAAGGGGTCGTCCTCAGCCGCATGAGAAGCGATGAATTTACGCTGTTCTTCACTTCTCCCACGGCTGATGAAGAAGCAGTCGACGCCTGTTGCCGGATTCAGGAAGCCATGAAGGAGCCCTTTCAAATCCAGCATCTCCTGTTCAACCTTACCGTCAGCGTCGGGATGGCCGTCTATCCGGACGACGGGCAGGGCACAAACGATCTGATCAAGTACGCCCAGATCGCCAAAAATGAAGCACAGCGAGAGGTCAAGCGCTTCAAGCGTTTCCATCCCTCCATGGACAAGCAGCTTCTGGACCGCCTGGTTCTTGAGCAAGATCTGCATAAAGCCTTGGCCCAGAATGAGTTTCTCGTCGTGTACCAACCGCAGATCGATATTCAGACGGGCAAAGTAATTTCCTTAGAGGCGTTGATTCGCTGGGACCATCCTGTCCGTGGCCGAATATCCCCGATGCAGTTCATCCCCCTCGCCGAAGAGACCGGGTTAATTGTGCCGATCGGGGAATGGGTGCTGAAAACGGCTTGCGCGCAGCTGAAGCAATGGCATGACATGGGATTTTCGTCTCTTAGCGTTTCCATCAACCTTTCCATGCGCCAATTTTTCCAACAGGATTTGGTGGACATGATCGACCGGATTCTAAAGGAATGCGGGCTTGCTCCTCATTTTCTGGAACTCGAGATCACGGAAAGCATGACGATGAACGTCAGCCACGCCATCGAAACGATGCGGAAATTAAAGGAGTTGGGCGTAAGAATCGCTTTGGATGATTTTGGAACAGGGTACTCCTCCCTGCTGTATCTGAAAGAGTTTCCCATTAACCGGTTAAAAATTGATCGCTCCTTTGTTCTCGACATCACCACCAGCAAACATGATGCCGCGATCATCTCCATGATTCTCTCCATTGCCAATCATCTGGAAATGGAAGTGATCGCGGAAGGGGTGGAACGCCAGGATCAATTGCATTTCCTGCGGGAGCAACGATGCCAACAAATCCAGGGATTCCTGTTCAGCCCGCCCCTGCACCCGGATCAACTCCCCCTGGAACTGGAGCGTATCCAGCAGCAGTCCCTTTCATAAATTTGATCCGGAATCAGACCGACTGAACGAAAAAGAGCTTGGAGGAAATCCAAGTTCTTTTTCATCCGGGTAAGTCCATCCTAGCAGGAGATTACAGAATCACAATCTCGCCTTATTTCTGGAACCAGTCGCGTACGCCCGCATAAATAAGAGCACCCGAGAAGACCAGCATCGCGATCAGGCCGATTCCGTCTACCAGTGTATTGAGTCCGTTCAGGAAACTGCCTTCGAGCGGGGTTTTCAGCAAGGCATAGCCACCGAGAAGACCGCCGGCAAGCGAAAGCCATTTGTTCATCTTACTATCACCTCCCGATGCAGCGAAGGCTATGTAGGATCGCTGCGATACTTCACTTTATGCCGGGATGTGACAAGCGGTCTGTACGCTGGTCCAAACCACCATTCATCAAATTGCAATTGGGCATGGAGCGTCTTTTTGCAGTAAAATAAAAGGGATGTCGACGAATGGACGTTAGGAGTGAATCACTCATGAAGTTGTTTTTGATGCTGGGCAGTATCAGCGGATTTTTGTCTGTGGCGCTGGGCGCGTTCGGCGCACACGCCCTGAAGGGGAAGCTGGACGAGTACTCCCTGGGCGTTTTCCACACAGGGGTTACCTATCAGACGACCCATGCGCTGGCACTCGTGCTGGTCGCCCTGCTGCTCAAATGGTACCCGGACGCCTCCGGTCTGTCCTGGGCGGGCTGGTGCTTCGCCATCGGAACGATCTTTTTCTCCGGCAGCCTGTACGCGCTGGCTATGTCCGGCGTCAAGGTGCTGGGCGCGATCACCCCGATCGGCGGCGTGCTGTTCCTCATCGGCTGGGCACTGCTCGCCATTCACGCATGGAAGGTCGTCTCGTAGCAGGCGAGCCGCCCGTTGTCCAAAGAGAACGCCCGCTGCGGCTCCACGGAGCTGCCCGGGCGTTTTGCTTTATTATCGCGCTTTTCCGCAGGCCGGCGGGAGCAGCCAGTGTACGAGGGATGTGCCGCGCCTGGGCACAAGTCTCGCTTTCTCCCATCGTCCAAGTCCCGCTGTAGCGCACTTGTGCGGGCGAAAAATACAAAAAAGCGGAGTGACCTCGCACCCCGCTGACGTTCCCTACATAAATCTCCGCTGCACATATTGAAACACCAAGTTCCCTGTGTTAGAATGGAAATTGGTCTTTTGAAACGAACTATAAAACATTGCTCATTTTTATCCAACTTTATCTTATCACATAACGAGGGCACTTGTCAAACCCTTCAGCCGAAAATGGGCAAAAAAAAGGAGCGGGATCATGAGCAGAACTGACCAGGACAAACAAAAGGAAGAACAGCGGGTTGAGCGGGTCATTGCTGAAATCAACAGAAGGATCGCTGACCTGCAGGAGCATGTCACGGACATTAGCGCAGACATCGTCGGAATCCGCAAGCATTTTTGGGATGATGTCACCGTCAACTTCGAGGACGCGATCGAAGCCGTAGAGACGTACGCCAGCATCAAGCAGCAGGCGGAGGTGCTGTCAGAGCGCGAACGCATCCACAGGCACGCCGTCAGCCAGCTGCGGACGCTGAAACGACTCGTGCAGTCTCCCTACTTCGGCCGGATCGACTTTCGCGAATCGTCCGACCCGTCCGCAGAACCGATCTATTTGGGGATCGCCTCCCTGCTGGATGAGCACGAGGAGCAGTTTCTCGTCTACGACTGGCGCGCCCCGATCTCCAGCCTGTACTACGATTACGCCCCTGGCCCTGCCGCGTACGAGACGCCGGACGGGACGGTCTCGGGAGAAATCACCTGCAAACGGCAGTACATGATCCGCGACGGAAAGCTGCTCCATCTGTTTGACACCGGCGTCACGATCGGCGACGAGCTGCTGCAGGAAGTGCTGGGCAAGCATGCCGACACGCAGATGAAGAGCATCGTCGCCACGATCCAAAAGGACCAGAACCGCATCATTCGCAACGAGCACAGCCGTCTGGTCATCGTCTCCGGTGCGGCGGGCAGCGGAAAGACGTCGGCAGCGCTGCAGCGGATCGCCTATTTGCTCTACCGCTACCGCAAAACGTTGCGCGCCGAGCAGATCGTGCTGTTCTCGCCGAACTCCCTGTTCAACAGCTACGTCTCCACGGTTCTCCCCGAGCTGGGCGAGGAAAACATGCAGCAGACGACGTTTCAGGACTACGCCCAGCACCGGCTCGGCTCCCTCTTTACGCTGGAGCACCCGCTTGAGCAGATGGAGTACGTGCTGACCGCCATGGAGGAGCCGGGCTATGCCGAACGGCTTGCGGGCATCGGCTTCAAAACATCGCCGCGATTTATGCAGGCGCTCGACGAATACGCCGAGCTGCTCAAGGAAAACGGCATCCAGTTTCGCCCTATCGTCTTTAGGGACCGTGTCCTCATCAGCGCCGGGCGCATTCGCGAGCAGTTCTACTCCCTCGGCTCCACCATATCAATCCCGAACCGGATGGCTCTCGTCGCCAGATGGCTGCTCGGCGAGCTGAAAAGGCTGGAGAAAAGGGAGAGCACCAAGCCGTGGGTCGAGGATGAGCTGCAGCTGTTGGACAAAGACGTGCATGCAGCCGTCTATCAGCAGCTGCGCCGGAAAAATCAGTACGAAGAAGACACCTTTGACGATTTCGAGCGCGAACAGGAGTTGCTCTCGGCCCGGGTCGTGAAGCAGGCGTTTTCCCCGCTGCGCGCATTCGTCCGCGAGCTGCAATTCATCGATGCGGCAGCGACGTACCGCCAGCTTTTTGCCGATTCCGCGCTCGCGTCGCCCGCCATTTTGGCAGCCGAACGTCCGCCTCGCTGGGACGCGATCTGCAGGCAGACGGTGGAGCGATTGGACCGAGGCGAACTGACCTGCGAGGACACGCCGCCGTTTTTGTACCTGCTGGAAAAGCTGGAAGGCTTTCAGACCAACAACTCCGTCCGCCACGTGTTCATCGACGAAGCGCAGGACTATTCACCGTTTCAGTTCGCCTTGCTAAAGCGGCTCTTTCCCCGGGCCAAAATGACGGTGCTGGGCGACTGGAATCAGGCCATCTACGCCCATGCCTGCGACAGTGCGGGCTTTGACGCAGTCGCTTCGCTGTACGAGCCGGAGCAGACAGAGACATTCGTCCTGACGAAAAGCTACCGCTCGACGGAGCCGATCGTCACTTTCACCCGCCAGCTGGTGGAAGGCGGCGAAGGGATCGAGCCGTTCCAGCGGTCCGGCCCCAAGCCGAGTGTGACCATCGTCTTCGATCAGGAAGCGCTCGCAGAAAAAATCGCAGGCCGGATACGGCAGCTGCAAGCAGGCGGCCACCAGACCATCGCAATCGTTACCAAGACGGCTGCGGAGGCGCAGGAAGCCTACCTGCGTCTGCGAGACAAACTGGACATCCAACTGGTCAGCACGCGGGCGATCTCCTACGAGAACGGGGCATTGATCATCCCTTCTTATTTGGCAAAAGGCATGGAGTTCGACGCGGTGCTCCTCTACGACGCCTCCGCTTCCCGCTATCACCGGGAGAGCGAACGCAAGCTGTTCTACACGGCATGCACCCGCGCCATGCACGAGCTGCACCTGTACAGCGTCGGCGAGGCAAGCCCCTTCCTCAACGCAGTTGCAGCAGACAGCTACGAGCGGATACAAGGATAGCTTTCCGATAATAAAGAGGCCCGGCTGCACGCAGTATGTCGTCAGCCGGACCTCTTTTCGCTTTGTTTCACGCCGACGCAGACCGCGACGGCGAGCAGGATGAGATCGAACTCGTACCCGGTTTTTCCGCCCTGCCCCATGAAGCCGTGCTCCCATTTGACCGTCGCGATCGCTCCCGCCATGACGGCTGCAAGCGCCCAGGCCGCAGGGCGCGCCCAGATGCCAAGGATCAAGGCGAGACCTCCTGCGATCTCCACTGCCGTCACCGGATAAGCCAGCCATCCCGGCAGACCGAGAGCCGCAAAGATCGCCGCGACCGCAGCCATACCCTTTTGCAGCTTGGCAAACCCGTGCACGAGAAAGATGATGCCCATCACGATCCGCATGGCGGCAAACGCTTTTTCCTCTGCCATCCTGTCCCCCTCCCTTACTACCTTATGCGCGGGGAGGGACAATCAATTCTTTTACACCCCGATGACGAAGTGGGACGCCCGGTCGCGCAGCGTCTTCCGAACGCTCATGGCGACGATATAGCCTGTTTTCGGGTTGCGGGCGGACGGCGTATTCTGGATTTGCAGCTTGATCTGCCCGAACTTGCCCTTCGCTTCGATCTCATGCGTGTTGTGCGTAATGTGCGGATCGACGAATACCTTCACTTTGGTCCGGTCGAAACCCACGCCTGCCAGACTCAGCGCAGCTGAGACGTTCACGCTCTCCGGAAACAGCCGCGCCGAATCGCGCGCCACTCCCTCGAATGCGCAATACGGCTCGTCCAGCTCCGCCAGATTTACCTGCTGTTCGATCAAGGTGCCGTACCACGCTTTGGGCGGCTTTCTCGTGATGAGCGTCACTTCCTCCATCGGGCCGAGGCTGCCTGCCGCGATCCGGTCCAGTCCCCCGATCGCCGCTGACGGGATGATAATTTTCCGCCGTTTTTCCGCGGCCTTCTTCATCAGCCTCTCCTGCAGCTCTTTGTCAGCAAAGGCCCCTACGCTGACGACGAGGAGATCCGCGCCATGCTCCAGCACTTTTTCCCCGTACCGCTTGATCGCCTCGTGCCCCGCACTCTCCACCACGATATCGAAATCATAGGAGAAAAAAACCTCTTCCTGTTCTGTCATCAGCTCCGCAATCTCGGGCTGCACCTGGTATCGGGAGCGGTCTCGCACCAGAATGGACGCTACCTGCACGCCTTCCTCACACCCCTGCATAATTGCTTGTACGACATCCTCGCCGATCGTTCCGTAGCCAATCACTCCGATAGTAATCATAAGCCCTCCCGTTTTCCTCTGATTGTATTTGAATTGTACGATCTTTCTTAATCATAACAAAATTATCGTATTTGGTATACCATAAACCAAAGCTCTATGATATACTAGGCTCATACAATCAAGGGAGGGAAGCTTGTGCCATCTATTACTTTTCATACGTCAGGAAAAACCATCGAAGTGGAGAAAGACGCGAATCTCCTCCGCACTTCCATCCGGTACGAGGGAGCCGTTCCGTTCAAATGCGGCGGCGGACTTTGCGGTACCTGTCGGGTACAAATTGTGGATGGACAGGAAAACCTCAGCAAGGTCATGAAAAAGGAAATCGACCGGCTCGGGAGCGAAAAAATCGAGCAAGGTTTCCGTCTCGCCTGCCAAACCTTCGTGACCGGAGATGTCACCATTTCCTGGGGCGAGGAAGACGTGGAGAGGCTGAACAAGATCGCCCAAAGACGGATCAACGCCGCCCAGTAAGGAAGATTGGGAGCTTATAGATGAAGAGCAACACCGAGATGCATTCACCGAACACGCAAGCAACTGGATTCACTATTCCAGCGCGGGGTTTGGGGGATGCATTTTTTTGTCGTCTGTCCGGCTTTGCCACGGGCGGAAACGGGAACGCGGCGGCTGTTCGACGCTGCATCCATCAAAAAAGAGGAGCTGGTTTCTTCACCTGCCCCTCTTATCTGCGATCATCGTCAATGAACCTTGACGATCTTGCTGTCTTCATCGAGATCAAGCTCGTAAATTTCTTTTTCGATCTCTGCCGTCGACTCGAATTTCGGGAAAACTTTGATCGGGATGCTGTTGTCCGGGAATACTTCGGAAACTCCCTGAATGACAATTCTCGTGATCGGGTTTTTGATCTTGCAAATGGAGAAGGTCGTCTTTTTCTTGCCGAAGAAAAAGTATTCGTACGCTGCGATTACTTCAAGATCCGGATTGTCCGTAACTGTTTTGTACCGCTCTGTCGTAGATACCATAATGTATTGGCTCATCCTTAAACCCTCCAATGTGTAAGAATGTTTTCCTTCGCTCTGCTGGCGACTACTCCTGACAAAGCTCGATATCATCCTGAATGTAAAGCTGGCATGCCAGACGGTAGCCCTGCGAGAGTTTGTCACCGAGCATCTTTTGCTCCTTCCAGTTTGGCTCAGGAAGCGACTCTCCGCCTGACAGCACTTTTACCGTGCATCTCGTACATTTGCCCATGCCACATCCGTACTTCAGATGGGGGAATTTTTTGATTCCGGCCAATACGACCAGGTTGCTGTTGGGCCCAACCTCTTGCTGAATGATTTGACCGTTCTGATGTAACTTCACGTTCGGCATGAACATACCTCCATCTGCAGCAAGAATCCGGGACAGCCAGTTGCGTTATTGCTTTTCAAGAGCTTCCAAATACGCGCGCTTGGAATTTTCCAGATGAATCTTGGTCAAACTCTCGACCAACTCGGCTTCACCGTTGTACACCGCCATGGCGATTGCCCGATGCTCTTCCATTGCTTTGCGTTGCCTGCCCGGAAGCTCATAGCCGACGTAGACGAACGCCCGGATGTAATCGGACAGGCCATCGAGCATCTGCGTCAGTCTGGGGCTTTTCGCGGCGCGGCAAATGACCTCGTTGATATCGAAATGGACACTTTTATACTCCTGGTTCATATCGGGCTTGGACAGCTCTGCGTCGATCTCGTCAATGATCCGCCTCAGCTCCTCGCGCGCTTCAGGGGTGGCCCTCTGCGCTGCCAACTTCATCGCCAGGCTCTCCAATGAGCCGAGTATTGTGAAGATTTCCACGACTTCTTCGGGAGAGAGCTGGGAGACGACTACGCCTTTGCGCGGCAATGTTTTGACAAAGCCTTGAGATTCGAGGCGAAACAGCGCTTCACGGATCGGGGTCCGGCTGACATTCAACTGATCCGCCAGTTCGCGTTCGATGATCCGCTCCCCTGACTTGTAAATCCCTTGAACGATTGCTTGCTTGATATATTGGTAAACCTTGTCCCGAATCGGGCTTAAGTCCTCATCTTTCCAAATAACAGACGTATTTGGCATCTGGTATACCTCCGAGAGTTGTTTTCTTTAGTGTAATCGATCTGATTAGCGACTGACAACAACCCTTTTCAAAGATATGCCCATTGCCCTATTGCAAAAATACGCCTCCGTACAAAAGCCCGCCCGCCACGACGATACCCGGATGAATTTTCAGCTTTTCCAAGGTGATGAGGCTGACGGCAGAAAGCGCGGCCGTTTGCCAAATTCCCGTAGCTTCGTAGGCGCTCGCAAAGAACTGAAAGGCCAGCGTTCCCAGCAGGACGGCGACGATGGGACGCACAATTTGCGTCATCGCCGACACCTGCGGCGAATTTTTGAACAGGTGCAGAAATTTGTACAAAATCACCATGGCAATTGCAGTCGGGGCAATAGTGGCAATCAGGGCGACGATCGCTCCCGGGATGCCGGCCACCTGATAGCCGATGTACCCGGCCAGCTTGGTCGCAATCGGACTTGGCAGCGCATTGCCCAGGGCAAGCACGTCTCCGAACTGCTCCAGCGTCATCCAGCCGTAGTGGTCGACTACCTCTGCCTGCAGCAGGGGAATGATCGGAGGCCCGCCGCCGTATCCCAATATGTTCGGGATGAAAAAGGCCCAAAATAAGTGCAGCAGAATCATGCCGATATACCCCTATCCGGCGAGGCCGCCTGTTGTTTCTTTTGCCTTTTGACCACGCAGGTCGACTCGGTGAAGGCATAAGCGAGCGCGATCCCGATAAGCAGACCCGGATTGACGTCCAGAAGGACCAGCGCAGCTATAGACACGACCGTCCAGGCGATCGTCCTGCTTTTGATCCAGCTCTTCCACGACTTCAGGAAAAACTCGTAGGCCATCACCGCCATCATCACGCCGATGATCGGCTGTACGCCGTGCGTCATTCCGCCGACGATGCCCGAGTCTTTCAGCTTGTAGATGAGGCCAAGGAGGAGAATCATCGCGAACAGCACAGGCAGCACCATCGCTACGATCGCTACTGTCGCACCGGCTGCTCCCCTTACCTTGTAGCCGATATATCCTGCCATTTTGGTGGCGATTGGTCCCGGCAAAGCGTTTCCCATCGCCAGCACATCCGTAAACTCTTCGTCCGTCATCCACTTGTACTTCTGCACCGCTTCCGCGTGAACGAGGGGGATCATCGTCGGCCCGCCGCCGTACCCGAGAATGCCGATCCGAAAAAATCCGAGGAACAGATCCCGCAGCACCATCGCTTCACTCCACCTGCCTTTTCCCTGACATTGCGAGGCCGGTCAACCCGCCTCCTACTTCTTGATGTCCGCCTGCGTCAGCACTTCGTAGTCGGGTCCCAAATATTCCTGCAGTGCGCGCAGCGCTGCCGTCCCTACAGCCGTATCCTGTTCTCCGTTGCCTCCGCTGACCCCGACGCCGCCGACGACCTCGCCATTGACGACGATCGGATAGCCCCCCACGAAGATCGCAAACTTGCCTGGCAGCATCACATGGATACCGAATGCTTCACCGGTTGTCGTCGCCGGTCCGCCCGGCTGGTTGAACAAATGGGTGGAACGTTTATGTCCGCTCGCCGTGAACGCTTTGGCCATCGCAATTTCCGGTCCCGTGATTCTGCCCCCGTTCATCCGCTCCAGCGCGATGACATGGCCCCCGTCGTCCACAATGCAGATCGACTCCAGCGCATGGACTTCCTCCGCAGCCTTTTTGGCTGCCTCTATCATCACTTTTGCTTCCTCCAGCTCCAGCTTCAAGACTGACTTCATCATTGCTCCCGCCTTCCTTCCGTGCTTTCATAATTACACTCCGTGATAAACGCTTTTGATTTGCGTATAAAACTCCAATGCTCCCCGGCCGGACTCGCGGTACGTTGCCGTGCTGGACATTTTTACTCCGCCGAACGGCACCTGCGGCGCATTGCCGGTCGTCGGGCGGTTCACCTTGACGACTCCCGCCTGAACGTTGTTTACAAAATGCTGAATCCGGGCAGGGTCTGTGGTGCAGATGGCGGCCGACAAGCCGTATTCCACATTATTTGCGATCTCAATTGCCTCCTGGAAAGAGCTCACCCGGATGACAGAAATAACCGGCCCGAAAATCTCCTCCTGCGCGATGCGCATCGTTGGCTTCACGTTCGTAAAAATCGCCGGGCGGACGAAGTAGCCGTGCGCGTAATCGCCGTTCGTCAGCTGTTCGCCGCCATACACCAGCTCGGCACCTTCTGCCTTGCCGATCTCGATATACTCGAGCACATTTTTCAGCTGACTGGCGTTCGCCAGCGGCCCGATCTCGACTCCCTGACAGCAGCCGTCGCCGACGGAAAGCTTACCGGTCTTCTCGACCAGCGCGCGGACGAAGCGGTCGTGCACCTCATCCATGACGATGACCCTGCTCGTACCTGTGCACGCCTGACCAGTCAGCTCGAAACCGCCCTTGATCGCCAGCTCTGCCGCCTGCTCCACATTCGCATCTTCCATGACGAGCAGCGGATTTTTCCCTCCGAGCTCGAGCTGGATGCGCGTGGACAGCCGCACGGAGCGCTGGATCGTCTCGCCTGCGCCGGTAGAGCCTGTAAACGTCACCGCTTTGACAGCAGGGTGGGTAACGAGCGTGTGACCGGTTCGGGAAGCGGAGCCGGTCACGAAGTTGAGCACACCTGCCGGAAGTCCCGCTTCGTGCAGCGCCTGAACGAGCCGCAGTGCGATCAGCGGCGTATCCGAGGCGGGCTTGAACACGACTGTGTTGCCCGTCACCAGCGCCGGGGCAATTTTGCGCGCCGGAATGGAGATCGGGAAGTTCCACGGGGTGATGACAGTCACGACACCGAGCGGCTCCTTTTTCGTGTAGATCGAGGTGGTCGGATCGTCGGAGGGGAGCGTTTCCCCGGAAATGTTCAATCCTTCAAAGGCGTAGTAGCGCAGCGTCTGGGCGGAACGTTTGACCTCCATCCGGCTGCTGGCCAGCGTCTTGCCTTCTTCCCTCGTCAGCTCCAGCGCGTATTGCTCCAGACCCGCCTCCAGCAGATCTGCTGCTTTGTACAAGATTTCCGCGCGCTTGCTCGGCGCCACGTTCCGCCACGTCTGAAACGCACGCTCTGCGGATTCGATCGCCAGAACTACGTCCTCTTCCACGGAAGACTGAAATCTTCCCACGATGTCGGAGCGATTGGCCGGATTGATGCTCTCAAAGGTGGCATTGCCTGTCGAGTTGATCCATTCCCCGTTGATCAGGTTCTGGAAGGTTTGTACGGTCGTTTCGATTGCCATGACTATCCCCTTTCCTTCTTGTGCATGGGGCTGATGTGATTCATCTGTTTGTAAAGCAATACCCGAGAATGGCTTGCTTCTCGGGTATGTTGCTGGTTATCCAACTGCTCTGGCTGACCCAATCCTCTGATTATTGCGCACAGAACTCACGAGAGATGGCTGCGAGATACATTCTGCGCATTTTCGTCGCTTCTTCTACGATCTCGATGCAGCGTTGTTGCTCTTCCGGCGTTTTTGCGTATTCCAGCACGATTTGATAGCCGCGCTCGCCGTGAATTTCATCGGAGACGATGTGCAGGTCGAAGAATTCCACTTCTTCATCGGTGAAGCCGTATTTCTCACGCAGCGTCGGAGTCTGTCTGCGGTAGATGGCCGGCACTTGCGATTCGAGGCCGACTACCAGCGCTGCGGTTGCGTACAGGAAGTTTTCCCGGAAAGCCATCCGGTAGCACCACGATTGCAGCCCGATCGTCTCTGGCAGCAGATTCTCCATGGACTCGATGCGTTCGCGGGTCGTTCCGCAGGCTTCACCGAAGCGGATCAAAAGGTCTGTGTGGCGGTCGCCGCCCAGCTCTTCCTCCCACATGTTTTGCAGCAGGAAGTCTCTTGCGTCTTCATGCGGACAATTGGCGTAAATGTAACCAAGGTATTCGGCAAATGGACCGACGTATGCGTAATGTTGTTCTACCCAAGCGGCGAAGTGCTCTTTTTTCAATTCCCCGTTGGCCCACATGGTTGTGAACGGCGCCTTCGCAACTGCGTTTCCTTCGATTGCCTGTTCCAACGCGCGACGGAATTCCTCTTTGTTCATCAAAGCTGGTTTTGTCAATGTTTCTGCCATCGTAAAGCACTCCTCTCAATTGTTAAAGGTTTGGGTAAGCACGTTCTCTTGTACTTTGTATATTGTATACCAAAATCGTATGAACTCATTATTGCTCACATAGGCTCGTCTGTCAATACACTTTTTTCAGAATAATTAGCAAGATCATTGCCATCATCAGATAGGCCAGCGTAAAAGGCGCATTCCAGTTGGAAATGCGGATGGGGCTCTGCCTGGTCAAATGGGCCATCATCCCCGCCGTGGCATTGTAGGGCCCCATCAAAAACGCGGTGGCTGCTCCCGTCAGCATCGCAATCGCCGTCAGCTCCGGAGAGATCCCCATAGCTTGCGGATTGAGCGATTCCGCCGTCAGCGCCAGGCCGACCGCCGGATGCAGTCCGATGAAGGCAAGCCCCAGCGGGATCAGCGGGATCAAAATCAGAAACAGATCAGCCCCGATCACCTGTTTTCCCGCCATGATCCATGCATTGATGACATGCCCTGCCCCGGAAGTCTGGATCGCGGAAATCATGAAACCGGCGCTCAAAAACACGATGAATTGCTCCTTCATCTTCAAAAGCTGCACAGGCAACATCGCCACGCCCCGCCGCACAAACTGGCGTCCCGCGCCGATCAAAAGCGACCAGGCGAGGGCGAACGGCACAACGGCAACCGAGACGAGCAGCAGAAAGCTGTAATGCGTATACGTCTCGAGCAGCGCGATCAGGCACGTAAACACGAGAATTGCCGCCAAAATATGCACGGGATGGCTGGCTGGGCGGTCCTGGACAGGGCGCTCATCGCCTTGCCTTGCTGCCGCCAGTTCATCCACGGCTGCCGGGTCCAGCTGCTTCAGCCGCCGCCTCGCGATCCACTGCCCCATCACGGCGTCCAGGACGAGCCCAAGGATGCTAAAGGGAACCATGATCGGCAAAATGGCGCTCCACTGCACCCCTGTCATCTCCACGATGATGCCTACGATCGGGGCGACTGGCGTCCAGACGATCGGCATGCTGTAGCCGTGTGTAATCGCCCGGCTGATGAAGCGCTCCTTTTGCTCGATGGGAAACAGCTCCAGCGAAGGGCGGATCGTCTGATACACCATCGGCAGCGTCGCGATATTCATGAATGAGCTCAAAATGTACGACAGTCCCGCCGTCATGGTGTAGAGCCAGCCCGAACCCTTGATGCGGCGCGAAATCATCTGCTGGATTCTGACTGCGTAGTTCCCCAGCTCAATCGGCAAAGCGATCAAAGGGATCAGCGCGAACAGGCTGAGAATATTAAGCATGTTGCCAAAGCCCGTCACAAACATCGGCCACGCAGCGCCGCTTGCGAGCAGCAGGCTGATGCCGACGAGCAAAAACAGGGCGCTAAGTCCCTGGACGAAGCGGGGAACGGTGCGAAACACGACGATCACAATCACGATGCTCAGGAGCGAAATGACCCAGTGCAGCAGTTCGGACGGATAAAAGGCAAAGAGCAGGTAAGCGGCAATCGCAGCCAAAAAGACGCACGGCTGTGCGCTACCAAAGTTCTTTGACAGCATGAGCCAGTCGCTCCAGAGCGGTCTCCACGATTTCCTGTCCGATTTCATAGCTTGCCTTTGTCGCGTCCCCAATGCAGCCGTTGCGAGTCATTTCTTCATAATAATAGAAGCCTTGGAGCGGATTGCCCGGACGGAGCCTCCGCCACCGCCCCTCCTGGTAATCGGCGGCCTCCAGCCGATCCTCGCGCACGAGATGAGGAGCAAGGTACAGCGCTTCCGACACTTCGCGGTCGCAGCTGTGTCCGTACAGCTTCGATTCCAGCCTGCGGTCCATGACGTCTTTGGCAGATGCCGTCGTCTTGGCGTAGTAGATGCGGACGTCCAGCTCGCGGGTGAGCATTTCTGTCGCCAAACCCAGCGTCGCCTGGTTGCCTCCGTGGGAATTCAGGATGAGAAACTGCTCGATGCCGTGCTGTTTCAGCGACTTGATCATGTCCCGCAGGATCGCGATCAGCGTGGTCGGCTCCAGCGAGATCGTCCCGGGAAAATGCATATGGTGCGGCGACACGCCCATGTTGATCACAGGCGTCATGATCGCTTGCGGATACAGCTTTTCCGCCAGCCGCTTGCCCATCTCTTCCGCCAGAACGGCATCGCAGCTCTCCACCATATGGGGGCCGTGCTGCTCATGCGCGCCCAGCGGTATGATGGCAATTTTCACAGAAGGCAGCGCCTCTTTTACTTCGGGCCAGGTCATTTGTGTCAATAGATAAGCATTAGCAGTAGACATTTCTCAGCGCACCTCTCTTTTTGTATATTGTATGCCATAAATACGTAATAAAATTGCCATATACTTGTAACCTTTGCGTATTTATCGATTCAGCCACCTTGGTTTACAATAAATAAACAGGAAGAAAGCAGGTGAGATGCATGTTGCATTACAGCCACTACCTGGACAAAAATTCGGTGGCATATTTGTCGGATGCAATTATCCAGCATTACGCAAGCAATCCCGTGTATACCGAAATCGTAGTAGTCTGCATCGGCACGAACCGCTACTCCGGTGATTCTTTGGGGCCGATGGTCGG
Source organism: Brevibacillus sp. GCM10020057 (assembly GCF_042683565.1). Taxonomy (NCBI): domain Bacteria; kingdom Bacillati; phylum Bacillota; class Bacilli; order Caryophanales; family Paenibacillaceae; genus Brevibacillus; species Brevibacillus sp. GCM10020057. Next base: position 44,275 of record NZ_JBHUJW010000044.1, on the reverse strand, counting down.
CAGCCAGTTGCTCGCGGGAATGAAAGGGCAGCGTCACATCCATGTATACGGCACGCTGGACAATCCCGTCCACGCCCTGAACATACACAAGACGATCGCCCATATCTCCCAAAAACATGGGCGTGCCTATGTAATCGCCGTCGATGCTTGTCTCGGGCAGTTTTACAAAATAGGCACGCTCCAGGTCGTGGAAGAACCGTTGCAGCCGGGAGTCAGCCTGGACAAAAAGCTGCCCCCCATCGGCCACATTCACATCAAAGGAATCATTAACAACTACGGTGCGCTCAACCACAAAGTGCTGGAACATACCAGCCTCACCTTTGTGCAGGAAATGTCCGGCGTCGTCAGCCGAATTCTGACGCGAGCCGTTCAGCAAATTTCCTCGCAGCTTCAGGCGGCAGAACTGCCCGGGGACAACAGTTCGCAGGCTACCAGATAAAGAGTGCTGCGACTGTGGCGATCACCAGCCCCAGGACGACAGGAATAAAGTTTTTGCGGGCCAACTCAATGACCGGGACACCGGCAAAGCCGGCTACTGCTACCAGAGAGGACCATGCGATCAGCGTGCCGCCGCCGGACCATACGGAGCCCATTTGCCCGATGGCCGCCAGCGTCGACGGATCGATTCCTACGGTTGGCCCCAGCGCTCCGGACAGCGAGCCTGTCAGCGGCAGTCCCGAGAAACCGGACCCTTCCAGGCCCGCGATGATTCCGATCGCCAGGATGCCGAACGATGTCAGGAAACCGTTGGCCGGAATCGCGTACTGCACAGACATGACCAAATCGTACAAAATGGCGGGAGCAGGAATGTTTTCGCCCAGCGACAAAATGCTTTTCGAGAAATCCGCGTTCCCCAGGAAGAAGAACCCTGCAATCGGAATGACCGGCCCCATTGCTTTGAAAGCAAACACAAAGCCTTCCGTCAGATGGTCACTGATCTTGTCCAAGGCGCCAATCTTGGAGAATACTGTACAGGACAGGATGAGCAAGATCACGGCCACACCCCCGATGAACGCTGCACCGTCTCCTCCCTCGAAGCCCCCCATGCTCGTCCCGCCGAATTTGCTCGCAGCCATGACAACCATGACAGCCAGCATCGACAGTGGCACCAGAACAGAAAAAATCTTCGACCATTTCAGAATATTCGCCGGAAGCGTCTCTACAGCCGCCGCCGCTTGCGCATACTCTGGCGATTCTTCTACAGGACGAGCATTCCCGAAATCATGCTGGACAAGGGGTGTCACGGACTCCTTGCGAATAGCCTTGCGATGCATCAGGTACGCAGTTGCAATCGAAACTACGCCGGTGATGAGCGAAAGCACCATCGCCTTGTCTGCGACGCTTGCGGTCGATACTCCGGCGCCCTTTGCGCTGAGCATCGGCGCTACTTGCATGATGTAGTCGGACGACAGCGCCATACCTTGGCCTGCCAGCGCGACGGCCATGGCTGCCGCCATCGGTGGGAGTCCGACCCGGATCGCTGCCGGAAACAGCAAGGCCCCGATGAGCGGAACGGCAGGAGTCGGCCAGAAAAACAGGGAGATCACATACGTCACGACGGCCAATACAAAGAAAGCCACGTGTCCGTTGATCATCAGCTTCTGGATGGGACGAATCATCCGGCGATCCGCGCCAATATCGCGCAAGGACGCCAGCAGCGCCACCATGAAAGTAATGATCAGAAAGATCGTGAACAGCTCCTTGGCTGCCGTCAGGTTTGCGTTGTAGACGGCCTGAAACCCGCTGATCACACTCCCTTTGAAAATCCAGCCAACCAAAAAGGTGCCGATTAATGAAGGAATGACAACACCGCGCCGAAGCAACATGACAATAATGATTGAGACTGTTACAATTGCGTACACCACGTGAGACAAAGTGATCATTAGCTTCCCCCCTGCTCCATCAATTTGGGTCCGTCCCAAAAAAATTGTAGCACACTATTTACGCAAAAAACAGGGTTTTGGCTTTTTGTATACAAAAATTTTCAGAAAATATTTTTTTGTTCGTCAGATCCCATTGTCCCATCATCGCTGAAGTCCGCTATTTTCCTGATTTCCCCTCGCTTTCGCTTGCCGCTTCCTTTCTTTTTTTCTGGTAAAAAAAGGGTTCATTTGTATACGGTATACATACTCCGTTTTCTGACGATCACCTGTCCCGCTCCATAGAACACCAGACTCCCGATTGCAATGGTTGCCATCACGAGGAACATCACCGTCCCGCCGTAAGCCGACAGGAGCATGCCCCCCATCCAAGGTCCGAGAAAGCTGCCCAGCTCGCTGACGCTCTGTGCTCCGTAATACGTCCCCCGCATGTGGGCCGGACTGATTTGGTCGATCTGCGCGTATTCCGCCGGGATAATCAGGATCTCTCCCATCGTGAAGACGATCATGGCGGCCACCAGCCAGCTCCACCCTGTCATCAGGGCAAACCCGATCTCGCCCGCTGCCATCAGCAAGGCCCCTGCTGCGATCCGCGCAAACAGGGAATAGCGCTCGGCCAGGCGGGTCAGCGGAATTTGCATCAGCAGGACAATAAAGCCGTTTGTGCTCATCATCACGCCGAACAGCGCCACTCCATCCGCCACATGCTCCCGCAAATACTGGGACAGGGGGACAGACATTTGTCCGTGTACCGTGACGAGCATGATTCCCCCTACCACGAACGACAGCAGGGCCGTATCCCGGCGGAGAACCTCCCACATTTGCCTGAGGTTCGGCTTTTCCGCTCCCGGCTGCGACCGGTCGTCTCCGGCCATGTACTTATAACATGCTGCAGCAAGAACCGCGACGAACAGCACGTAGGAGCCACCAGTCAGGAGGAATGCCGTCCTGCTCCCGGCAATGCCGAGAAATGCTCCGAGCACCGGCCCGATCGCTACGCCGAAATTGATCGCAAGGTAGCGGTTGGAGAAGACGCGAAACCGTTTCTCTTCGGGGGTCAGGTCGCCCATCATCGCTTTGGAGACCGTGCCGAAGACGGAACCGGCCAGACCTTTGACGAGACTGATCGCGAGCAGGGCGAGCGGATGGCTGACCAGGACAAAGATGACAAAGCAAGCGCCCATGACCAGCATCGACAAAAACAGCAGATTGCGCCTGCCGAACAGATCGGAGAGCACCCCGCCGAAAAATCCGCCGACTGTGCCAGCCAGCGGCCCTGCCCCGACGATCACCCCGATGGCTGCGTGACCGAGCGTCGTCGTCTCGCTCAAATAGATCGCCAAAAACGGCATGCTCATCATCTGCGTGAGCATGACAAACATCGTCCCCGCCAGCAGCAGGTGGACGATCGGGTGGTACGATTGCCAATATTGCCTCAAATGATTCACTGTTTGTGTCCTCCGTTCCTCTTGTCGCCGCGGCATGTGGTCCATCCACCACCATGCAGCGCCGTCACGTGTGCCGAAAAAGGCCCACGCTCCAGGGTCGAATCTTCTTTCGTACACGCAGCGCCTGCCGCAGAGTTCACTTCCGGGATTCGTGCAAGAACTCCCGCAGCAGCGTCGGCAGCCGCTCGATCCCCGATTCGCGCAGGCTGTATGCGGAAATCGCCGTGCTTCCCGCGTAATGGGCACGGATCAGGCCCGCCCGGCGCAGCGCCGTGATGTGGTGATGCACGGTGCTTTTCGCCAGGCCGACATGCTGCTGCAGCTCGGTCAACGTGCCAGGCTTTTGCGCCAAATACTGCAGCAGCAGCAGGCGCTTCTCATCCGCAAGGCACTGGGTGACGGGCAGCAGTGCCAGCAACGGATCGGCCTGCCTGCGATCCGCATCTGCTACCGGGTACAGGCAGGTCGCCAGCCCGCGATGGAAATCGAGCACGGACGCCGGGGCGCAGTGGTATTGGGGGATGAGCACGACCTGCTGCAAATCCGCCATCGGCTCGATCCAGATGCCCTGTGTCGCCTCATCCACCAGCTCCGGCGGCGAAACGTCGGCGGCTTTCCCCGCCAGCTCATCCGCGCTTTTTTGCAGCCGCTCCAGTAAAGCGGGGTCCAGCTTCGCAAAGTAATGCTCGTTCCAGCGCGCCAGCAAAGACAGGCTGTGGTCGCGGAGCTCCCCCAGATTCAACGGGATGGTATCGACCCACGGAGCCAGACGCTCGTAAATTTCGCCGGCCGGAATCTGCTCCAGCCAGGCGAGAAAGCCCTCTACCGATTCTTTCGCCGGAGACTGGGCGATCAATAGTACCAGGCGATGCAGCACTTCCCACCGTTCGTCCTCCAGCTCCTTGGCGAACGCCGCCGGCAGCATCAGCGCCGTCTCCTTTTTCCACGCGGTCCCGAGCCGGGCGTATTTCTGCTCCTTCTCGTGAAGATACGCATACAGGCTGATCACACATTCATAAGTGGCATACCATTCTATTTTTATTGAATACATTTTATCCATTCGATCACCATCGAACAAGTTTTTTATCATCTTACCACGCCCGCTTGCTTTCGTACAGTGCCGAATCGCCATTTGCTTCCTTTCCTTCTGAAAAAGCGCGGACGTTGCTGTTGCTTGCAGGGTTCGAGACGCACAATCGAAGCTGGACAGAAAAATGCCAGCCAGACACGCGATATGTCTGACTGGCCTGCGCTCGTGTGCCGCCTTATTCGTGCAGCAGCTGGATAAAATCTTGCAGGGAATGGGACATCCATTTTTTCGGGCGAATGACCATCTGCAGATCGAGCCGGATGTCGGGATGGGTAAAAGGCAGCGCGGACAGCTCCCCGCGCCCGATTTCCTCTTGCGCCGCCATGCGCGGCAGCAGCGCAATGCCGGAGCCTGCGATCAGGCAGCGTTTGATTGCCTCGGGATTGCCCAGCTCCAGGCCGACCCGGTACGGGATTTTACGCTCCTGCAACACCCGCTCCAGCATGATCCGATAGTTGCAGCTCGCCTCCGTCATGATCCACTCCTGATCGCTCAGGTCGTCGAGAGTGATCGTCTCCAGCCGGGAGAGAGGATGGCTGGGGCTCGCCAGCACGACTAAAGGCTCTTCGCGTATATTGACCCATTCGAGAGACAGATCGGACGGCTTGCTTTCCAGGAGAAGACCGATGTCGTATTCCCCTTCCTTGACCTTCTCGACAATCGCTGTCTCCCGGTCCGGTTGCAGCCTGATCGTCAAGGTCGGATACTTTTGGCGCAGATGCTGGATGTGTGCCGGGAGAAAATAGGAAGCCAGGGAATCGATGGTGCCGATCGTCAGCGTCCCTCCGCCCTGGAGCGTCAGCGTCTCCTTTGACTGCTGGTACAGATTCAGCATCTGCACTGCGATCTTCAGCAGCTCTTCTCCCGCAGAGGTGAGGCGCAGGCTCTTGCCGGAGCGCTCAAACAGCTTGACGCCGTAGGACTGCTCCAGCTTCTGGATCTGCATCGTCACGCTGGACTGCGCATACCCCAGCTCGCTCGCCGCTTTGGTAAAGCTCTGATGGTACGCAACCTCCCGAAACGTCTGGAAATAGGTGAGATCCATTTTATTTTTCACCACTTCAAAATTATTGATATTACTCATCACTTATTATAGATAACACTGATAGCGCCTGCCATGATAAAGTACAAATATCGAGAATAGTGGGAGGAATTGCACCATGCTGCAAGCAAGCGATCTGCGCGGAATTTACGCGCCTGTTATCACCCCGTTTCAGCCAAATGAAGAGCTCGATCTGGCATCGTACGAAAAACATGTCGAAGAGCTTTTGCGCCACAACATTCACGGCCTGATCGTCAACGGAACGACAGGAGAATCTCCGACCGTAACCTGGGATGAGGTCGCACAGCTCTTTCAGGTGACGAAGGACGTCGTGGCAAAGAGCGGCAAACAGCTTCCGGTCATCATCGGCACAGGCACCAACAGCACGGCATCCACCGTGAAGCGGACTGAGCTGGCTGGAGAGCTGGGCGCAGACGGCGTTCTCATCGTTACGCCGTACTACAACCGTCCGCCGCTAGCAGGGGTCATCGAGCATTACCGCCGCGTTTCCGAAGTGGGCGTGCCGGTCATTGCGTACGAAATTCCCCATCGCACCGGCCTTCGCCTGGCTGCTGACACGATCAAGCGCATCCTGGATTTGGACCGCGTGATCGGCATCAAGGACAGCACCGGCAGCCTCGATCTTTTGCACGAGCTTGTTCAAAGCGGCACGAAGCCTGTCCTGTGCGGTGACGACATCCTGTTCCTGTCCATGCTGAAGCACGGCGCGACAGGCGGCATTCTCGCTTCTTCGATGATCCGGACCGGCACCTTCGTGCAAGTTTACGAACTGGCGGCGCAAGGGCAGTTTGACGAGGCAGAAAAGCTGTTCGCAACTCTCGTACCGCTGATCCAGAAGCTGTTCCAGGAATCGAATCCGGCGCCGATCAAATGGGTGCTCACACAGCAAGGCATTCTGGCTTCCGACACGCTGCGCCTGCCGATGAGCCCGATCAGCGAAGGGCTGCAGCAGGAACTGAAAGAGCTGTTTGCCAACGCTGCACGCTAGTCATACAATCGAAAAAAGCCTGTCAAACATCCGTGACAGGCTTTCAGATTGCCGAGAAACCTTTGGCCAGATTCTCCAAAACCTGAACTAGGTACAGTGAATTTCGATTCTTTCCACTCACCCGCAAAACCGAAACTGCAGGCATTTTCATGCTGCTTCAGCTTTTCGATTGTTGGAGCCGCTTGGCATAATCGAAAATCAGTTCCTTCATCGCCAATAGTTCCACCCAGTCCGAGGGAATAGATTCAAGGCCGTAATGAGCTCCAGCTAATTGACCATATACTGCACCTGTTGTATCCGCATCATCTCCAAGGTTTACCGCAAGCAAGACCCCCTCTTCGAACGTTTTTCCATGATAAAAAGCCCATAAGGCTGCCTCCAAAGATTTAACGACATATCCGCTGCCTTGTATTTCTGGCGGTTGCAGTCGTTTATATGTCCCCTTATAGATTGCTTCAATGGATGGTGTAAGCGGGTCCTCTTCCCACAAAAAATCAAATGTGTTCGGATGTAAAAGTTCCTCTTTGCCCAACCCATTTGCCGCAGCTGCAATCATCACGCCAAATAGCCTGCATGCGTCCACACACTCCCTGGCAGCATGTGTGGTGCGTGAACTGCTTGCCGACCATTTAGCGGCTTCTGACAGGTCGTGCGAAAAATAGAGAGGGACGGGGGCAAGTCTCATGATTGAGCCATTTCCAGCAGAGAATGGATTTTCCGATCCACAGAAAGGCTCACCAGTCTTTTCAAACCTTTGAAGAGCTTCTGCAGTTGCATTTCCAATGTCAAAGCATTCGCCAATGGAACTCAAATGTCCGCTGCGATACCATTTCACATACCGTTCCATCTGATCGACAGGGTCAAATCCCTTCATTGTAATGAGGCTTTCCGCCAAGCATAACGCCATAGAAGTATCATCCGTCCAGCAACCTTTTGGCAGGTCGAATACACCACCTCCAACCATATCCGTAACCTTAGGAAATGTGCCGGGCTTCTTAAACTCAACAGTCGTGCCAATTGCATCACCAATGGCTAATCCAATCAGACTTCCTTGAAATCGATTAATCATTTTCCTTCCCCTTTCCCTGCTGACCATTTTGTTTACGAGAACAGTAGGGAATAGATAAGCCTGTCACACAACCGTGACAGGCTTTCGTCTTTCCCCGAGCGGCCAGATTATTGACGCTCCCAGGTTTTCCCCCGCCAGACCTTTACGCTTCCTCGGTCAGCCGCAGGAATTCATCAATGTCTGCAACGGCCAGGTCTACAGCGGCTTGCCAGAATTCGACGGTGGTCATGTCTTCGCCGAGATGTGTTTGGGCCAGGTCTTCCACCATCATGCGACCGGTATCGCGCAGAAGGGCGTCGTACTTCGCGGCGAAGCTCTCGCCTTCCGCGAGGGCGCGTGCGTAGACGCTCAGGCTGAACAAGTAGCCGAACGTGTACGGGAAATTGTAGAACGGATACGTCGTGATGTAGAAGTGAAGCTTGGACGCCCAAAAGTGCGGTTCGTATTCGGCGAGGGCATCATCGTACGCTTCCTTCTGCGCCTCGGTCATCAGGCGATCGAGCTCGTCGGCGCTGACCAGGCCGTTTTTACGCTGCTCGTAGAAGTTTTTCTCGAACAAAAAACGCGCCTGGATATTCATGAAGAACGCAACGACCGACTGCAGCTTGTCTTCGAGCAGCACCAGTCGCTCCTCGTCGCTCGCCGCGTTTTTCACGGCCGCATCCGCCAATATCATCTCGGCAAAAGTGGATGCCGTCTCCGCCACGTTCATGGCGTAGTTTTGCGCGAGCGGCGGCAGATCCCACATGACCTGCTGGTGGTAGGCGTGGCCCAACTCGTGCGCGAGCGTAGACACATTGCTCGCGTTGCCCGCATAGGTCATGAAGACGCGGGACTGTTTGCTCACCGGGAAGCTGGTGCAGAAGCCGCCTGGACGTTTGCCGGGGCGGTCCTCCGCCTCGATCCACGCATGATCAAAAGCCTGCTGGGCGAACTGCGCCATCTTCGGGTTAAAGCGGTTGAAGTTGTCTACGATCAGGGCCGCCGCCTCGTCGTACGGTACCTTTTTGTGCGAGCTGCCCACCGGCGCGGAAATGTCGTACCAGCTCAGCTTCTCGACGCCGAGCAGCTTCGCCTTGCGCTGCAGGTAGGCGACGAGCCGATCACGGCGGTTGTTGATCGCCTGCCACATGGCGTCCAGCGTTTTTTCCTGCATGCGGCCAATGTCGAGCGGCTCGCGCAGCACCGAATCCCAGCCGCGGTGGCGGTACAGCGCCAGACGGAAGCCGCCCAGGTGGTTGAGGGCCTGGGCGCACAGCTCCGTCTCGTTCCCCCACGCTTCCAGCCACTTCTCAAACACCTGCTTGCGGACGGCGCGGTCCGGATGGCTCAGCAGATTGGAAGCCTGCCCAACGGACAGCAGCTTTTTCTCCCCATCCAGCTCCACCTCGATCGTCATGCGGCCAACGACGGCGTTGTACAAGTCTTGCCAGGCGTGATAGCCATCGACGGCCAGGTCATTCGCGAGCACTTCCTGCTCCGGCGGCAGCTTCTCCTGCGCGCGGCGGCGGCGCTCATTCAGAGGAAAGGCGATCGGCGACAGCTCTGGATCTGCGAGCAGCTTCTCCCACTGTGCGGCATCGATCTTGAGCAGTTGCTCTTCCCAACGCGTCAGCGCCGAGCCGAATGCTGCAGAAATGCTTTTTACCCGTCCTCCCAGCTTTTTGGCTGCTTCATCCTTCATGTTTTGCGCGGTCAGGCACGAAATAAACGCACCGGCCTGTTTCGTCCGCACAGCAATATCCTGCACGCGGGAAACTACCTCCACGAACGTCTGCTTCTCCTGCAAGTCGAGCTCCGCTTTTCCTACTTGCGCCTGCAGTTCGGCGATGTCGCGCTCCAGTTCGTCGAGAAACGAGCGAAACGCTGCCGATTCGCTTCCCCCCGGAAACAGCACTTCCAGGTCCCAACGCTGCGGCAATGTCTTTTCCATCCCAAATCCCTCCTGACCATTTTACCTTGCCCTGTTTTGCCGATCTTCCTGTAGCTTGCGCTTTTTTGGCAATAAGTCTATCGATCAATAAATTTCTATTACCGCACCAAAACTCCTGCTCCTCTGTGTGTAAATGGCAGGCTGGCGGCACCGGCAGTCCGCGCGAAAATGCCGGCGTGGATCACCGGCATCGCAAAAGCTAGTCGCTCACGCCAAACACGAGGTTGTCGTTCCCTTCATTTTCTCTATGCATATATCCTCTGCCTCAATCGCTGGATTCCAAAAAACTCGTTACGCCAGCGGCAGCGAGAACGTCATTCCTTGCTTATCCATCACGATCCTGTCGCGTTCAGCTCCAGCCGCAGCCAACAGCCGCTTCATCGGCTCCTCGACCGGCTCCTGGGACAGCACGAACGTATTCCAGTGAATGGGCACCAGCCACTTGCCGCCCGTCTGCTTGAACATTTGCCAGGCTTGCTCCGGCGTACAGTGCGCGCGCTGATAAGAATCAGGCTTGTAGGCTCCGATCGGCATAAACACCAGATCAATCGGGCCAAACTCCTGCTTGATGTTTTCCATCGAGAGGTAGGCCGTGTCTCCGGGATAGAGAATGCGCACGCCATTTTTCTCGATCACGTAGCCGTTGTAGCCGTAGTCGTGATTCCACGGGAAACGGTTCCCCCAGTGCCTTACCGGAATCGCGGTAATTTTCACGCCATCGGCTGTCGTCGTCTGCTGATGGGGCTGCAATTCCTCGTACGAGCCGAACGGCATGCCCGCAATCAGCCGACTCGTGTTTTTTGCGGTGATGACATGCGTGGAGCGTTTCGCCAGCTTGCGCAGAGTGGGCAAATCGACGTGATCCATATGCGCGTGAGAGAGCAGGACGAGGTCGATCTCGCCGACTTCCTCCGCGGTGAGCGCGGGCGGCGTAAAGCGTGAAGGACCGAAGTGCATCCCCGCGATGCGGATTCCCAGTTTTTCCACAAGGACGGGGTCGGTGATGATCTTCGTCCCGAACACATTGAGCAGAATCGTGGAATGTCCGATCCAGGTAAACGTCACCTGATGATCGGACCATTCGCCGGGGATCGGCTTGTGCTCCAGGTGGCGGTACGGCGGCTTGGGGAGATTGCCCATGTGCTGCCGGTAGCGGTACGCGAAGTAGCTGAACAGGAGCACCACCAGCAGGATGACGAAAATCCCGATCCATGTAAGGAAAGTGATCAGCATAAAAGGCTCCTTTTTCCAGTCCAATTTGATGCCATCATTATAGCAAAGGCCAAGCAGGGGGACGCAAGCGCCAAGCTGCCGCAAAACTGTCGTCTCGCACTGGGGAGAATTTTCCTGCAGAGGTTCAGCCAGCCGCTCGATCACAAAGGTCTGCCGCCCTGCTGCATGGGAAGAAAAGCGGCAGCAATTCCTTCCTTGCGCAATATTGTTTATGATAGAAGGAACAAGTGTCTTGACCAGCGACGGCGACCGCCAGCCGCTGAACGGCCTACTTTTATCCTTTTTCCAACGAGGTGACCCGCATGATCTTGCATAAAGGAGAGACGCTGTTTCGCCAAGGCGAATCCGGCCCTCTTTACCATCTGAAAAGCGGCATGTTGAAAATCATTCGGTTGCATGCGGACGGGGCCATTACGTTGGTCAATATTATCGTGCCTGGAGAAATCATTCCCCATCACTCTCTCATCAGCCCGAATCACTACTACGGCACAGCCGTCGCCCTCGTCACCTGTGAGATCGACGTGATCGACGCCGCCAGCTGGTATCAGGAGCTGGAGAGCAATCACGCCAAGTGCCGGGAAGTCGCCCTCCTGCTGCAGTCCAAGCTGCGGATGATGCAGCAGCGGATCGACCAGCTGTCCGAGGTGTCGCCGGCAGAGCGGCTGCGCAAGCTCCAGCTCTGGTTTCAGTCATTTGTCCCTGTGTCTTCGCTGTCGGAGGTGCTCACCCAGGACGAGATCGGACAACTCATCGGCCTGCGCAGGGAGACCGTCAACCGGCTGCTGCGCGCACAAACAAAAAGAGCCCGCGAGTAAAAAACGGGCTCAATCCATTTTCTCTTCCTGGTATTCTTACAGGCTTCCGGCAGGGCCGAAAAACTCATAGTGAATGTCTTCCGCAGGGATGCCCCATTTCGTGAGTGCCTGCTTGATCGCGCTCATGAACGGCACCGGGCCGCAGAAGTAGTAGCTGGCTTCTTTCACAGGCACGATGCTCTGCAGCCACGCCAGATCGATAAAGCCTTCCTTGTCAAACGCTCCCGCTTCCCGATCCTGCTCGGTTGGCTGCGAGTAGCACCAGTGGGCGGATACGTTCGGATGCTCGCTGACCACTTTTTCCACTTCTTTCCGCAACGCGTGTCTGTTCCCGTCCTGTGCGCCATGGATGAAGGTCACCTGGCGATTCGTTTTCTCCGCCAGCGTGTGCAGCATGCTGACCATCGGCGTCAGGCCGACCCCGCCGCTGATGAGAACCACGGGGCGATCCGACTGATCCAGCGTAAAGTCACCGGCTGGCGCGGACAGCTGCAGCACATCCCCTTCTTTTACGTGCTCGTGCAAGTAGACTGATACTTTCCCTGCCGGTTTATCTGCCAGCGCGTCTTCCCGTTTCACCGAAATGCGGTAGTACGGTTTGCCCGGCGCGTCCGACAGGCTGTACTGACGGATATGGGTAAAGCGCTCGCCCGGAAGGTCTATTTTCACGCTGATGTATTGCCCTGGCTCAAAGGCTGAGAGCGGTTGACCGTCCTGCGGCACCAGATAAAAGGAAGTAATGACGTCGCTCTCCTGCACTTTTTTCTCCACCACGAACGGACGGAAGTCTTCCCAGCCGCCGACCTGCTCGCGAGCTTGCTCGTACATCTCCGCCTCCACGCTGATAAACACATCCGCAATCACGCCGTACGCTTCTGCCCACGCTCCCACAATTTCATCTGTCGCCGCATCGCCCAGCACGTCCTTGATCGCAGCGAGCAGGTTTTCGCCGACGATCGGATAGTGCTCCGGCTTGACGCCAAGGCTGCGGTGCTTGTGTGCGATTTGCTTGACAACCGGCAAAATCGCGCCCAGGTTGTCGATGTACTTGGCAGCCGCATATACGGCATTGGCCAAAGCAGTCTGCTGTCTGCCCTGCTTTTGATTCGCATGGTTAAAAATATGGAGCAGCTCGGGATGCTGGGAAAACATTCTTTCATAGAATCGTTTTGTTATCGAAACCCCGTGCACTTCCAGCACAGGAACGGTCGATTTGATCAATTCAATAGTCTTTGCACTAAGCATTTGCAGATCCTCCCTCAACATCAATCAGGTATTGGCTACACCTAGATTTTAGTGGAGACTTATGTCAGCCACAGTGATTTCAATCACAGGAAAACGAAACGATTTGTGACGCACGTTTCGCTCTGCAGCGCTTCTTCCGCGAAGCCTACCGTCCCCCTCTGACCTCTGCATTTTTTCAAAACTGCCCCTTTTTCCATGCCAGCCGGAGCGTATATCATACCGTGAAAACGGCTATCTGCCAGAAAAGCAAAACGATAACAAGGAGTGAGAGTGGATGGAGTTTACGACCATCTGGCTGTTTGTCATGGTGGGTGCTGCCTATCTGATCTACCTGGGGTGCAAGACTTTGTTTTCAGCAAAGGGCGGAACGGCTGCCGACGTCCCGGAACCTCCTCGCAAGAAGCTGGGAACCATTTTCTGCGAATCGGCGCTCGTCGAAGTGATGAATCCAAAGACCGCCCTCTTTTTTCTGGCCTTCTTTCCACAATTCATCTCGCCTGCCGCCGCATCGGTCAGCGTGCAATTTTTGCTGCTTGGAGCGCTCTTTCTGGTCATGGCTCTCATGAGTGACGGTCTGTACGCCTTGCTGGCTGCCGTCATCCGCGAGCGGCTTGCAGGCAGAAGCGCGCGTGCAAAGGTACTGAATCGAATAACAGGCTATTTTTATATTGTTCTCGGGGTATTTTCCGCCTTTGCCAGCCCCTCCAAGCCGTAAAGCGTGAGCGGGATGCACACGATTGTGTCGTGACACACACAGCGAAACGGCAGAGCCGAGGTAAAACGCAAGAAAAAGGAGAGAAAGAGTATGCCGAAATTGATTATCGAAGAGGACTTTTGGTCGTTATTTCCTCATGCCAAAATAGGTGCTGTCATTTGTCAGGGAATTGACAAGCTGCACAGACCCGGATTTTTCGTACAGCCGCTTGTCCTGCACGTACTGACGAAAAAAACAGACCCGCTGTGCAGCGGATCTGTTCACAAAGAGTAGCGCTCTTTCCTTGCCGTCATCTGTTTCTTTATCCGGATGATTCCGACAGCCGTTGTTTTACGAACTGCGCGATCGCCTCTGCGTCGTCGACGGAAAAACGGGGCCATTCGTCCCGCGCGATCGGCTCACATGCGACCGTCCCGATGATGTTCGTCACGCTGTCCAGCAGTTCGGCATCTTGCGGGCGGCGCAGCAGGACGAGCTTCGGGTAGCCTTCCTGCTTGAATCCTTCCACGAGAACGAGGTCCGCTCCTGCCTGTGCCAGCCGCTCGACCAACTGCGGGAGCGGGGTCGGGCGCTGCTCGATGACGGCCGTCTTCGTCCGCGAGGTAATCGCCACGAAGGAAGCCCCCGCCTCCCGGTATCGCCACGTGTCTTTGCCTGGCTGGTCGATTGCAAAATCGTGGCTGCCGTCGTGCTTGACCACCCCGACACGCAGCCCGGACTGCTCCAGGAGCGGAATCAGCTTGGTCAAAAGCGTCGTTTTGCCGCTGTCGGAATAGCCCACGAATTGAATCACAAATGGTTGCTTCTTCATCTGACTACCTCCTCCAGCTCGGCGCCGCGTGCGTCAGCACCTCCACCAGCTCGCCAGCCTGCTTGCCGCTGCCGCCCGCGGGAATGACGATAAAGCATTCGCTGTCTTTGATCGTTCCCAAATTGCCCGCTTTCTCATTGAAATCGGGCCAGGCGTACAGAACGCCGCCTTCTTCCCCCAACCGGCCGCGCAAGTAACGCGGATGCGGACAAGGCTTCGTATAGCTGACCGCCAGTTTGGCCATGACCCTGCGCTGCTGCAGCTCGCGCACGCCGGACAGCTTTTCCACCGCCGGCCGGACGAACAGTTCGTGTCCGAGAAAGCACGCCCCCGGGTTGCCGGACAAGGCGATGATCGGCTTGCCGTACAAAAGCAGGCTCGTCGTAGGGCTGCCGGGGCGCATCGCGATCCGGTTGAACAGCAGTTCGGCTTCCGGCTCATCCGTCAGCGCAGCCATCACGTCGAAGTCCCCTACCGACACGCCACCGCTCGTGACCAGCAGATCCACCTGCTGCAAATGCTCCGTCAGCCTCTTTTTTGCGCAAGACAGCTCGTCCGTCAATGAGGGGAACAAAAGCGGAATGCCGCCCGCTTCGGCGATCAAAGCGGACAGCATCAACGTGTTGCTGTTGCGAATTTTCCCGGGAGACAGCGGCTGCTCCATGTCCAGCAGCTCCATCCCGGTTGAGAGCAGCCCCACTCGCGGTTTGCGGACGACAGAGACGCGGGTGCAGCCGAACGTCGCCAGGACCGCCAGCGTGCCCGCGTTGATCTTCTCGCCCGCCTGCGCAATGACTGCCCCCCGCCTGATTTCTTCTCCGCGGCGCGCGACGTTTTCCCCAGGGCGGAGCGCCCGCTTGATCCCTACCTCATCTGAGAGGGCAGCAGGGTTCTCTGTTTGCTCGAACATGATGACGGCGTCGGCCCCGGGCGGCAGCATCGCGCCCGTCATGATCCGGCTCGCGCAGCCTGCTGTCAGCGCGACCTGCGGGACATTCCCGGCGGCGATCGTCTCGACCACTCGCAGCCGCACCGGCTGCTCCGGCGTCGCCGCAACAGTATCGACGGCTCTCACGGCAAACCCGTCCAACGGCGACCGGTCGAAGTGCGGCAAATCCTCTGTCGCATGGACGTCCTCGGCCAATATGCGGCCGTACGCCTCCCCGATGTGCACCTCTTCCACTCCTTGCGCGCCCAGACGCTCCAGCAATCTGTGCAAGGCTTCTTCCACCGTGATGATTTGTCGCGAAAAGCGCATCTCCTGTTTCCTCCCCGGCATGGCAACCATTCCTGCTGACTTGTGCCGATTAACCGACGTTTACTTCCAAATCCTCAATATGTTTTTCCTTATACTTAATATCTTTATTCGCGTTGAACGTGTCGGCCTTTTCGATCTTGACCGCCGTATTGTACTCCGGAATCCCCGCGTATTTTTCGTACACGCCCTTGGGAATGAGGACGTTTCCTTCCGGCCAGTACACCTGGACGTTGCCCCGCTTCGTTTCCGCAAATTTGGCACGCCCCTGGAAGGTTCCGTACTTATTATACACGACAACGCCCTCTCCTTCTGCAATCCGCAGCTCGCGGGCATCCTCCGGGTGGATCAGGACGTCGTAGCGGTCCGCATCGTTAAACGGGTCCTTGCTGCTGTAGATCATCGAGTTGAACTGCTTGCCTCGGCGGGTCGTCACGTAGAAGTTGCCCTCGGGCTTGTTCAGTTTCGGAATCTCGATCGGTATGAGATTGGCTCTGCCGTCTTCCGTTGGGAAATGACCGTCCTCGCAAAGCCACGCTCCGCCCCACTGGAAGACGTCCCCGCGCTTTTTCAGATGCTGGATGCCGTCGTAGTTTGGATTGGCCTTTGCGATCTCCGCCCGAATCTCCTCAGCGCTGGTAAAGTGCATCAGATGCTTTTTCTCCGGATAGACGCGGGCGGCGAGATCGACGTAAATCTGCCATTCCGCACGCGCTTCCTCGATGCGCGGCCCCTCGATCTCGGCACTGAAGTAGACCATCCGCTCCGTGCTCGTTGACGTCCCGCCGCCCGGCTGCTCGTAGCGGGTCATCGCCGGCAGCACGATCACTTCTTCCTTGGCATCTACGAGCGTGGACGTATTGAAAATGATGTCCTGATGCACGCGCAGCTCGACGCTCTCCAGACATTTGCGCATGAAGTCGGGGTCCGGCATCGTCTCCAGAAAATTGCCGCCGCTTGTATAAAACAGCCGTGTCTTGCGCTCGTGCCCGTCCGGCAACAGAGCATTTTCCAGCGTCACGCCGACGATGTCGCCCTGCCATTTCGGAATGGGGAAGCCCCACAGTTTTTCGATGCGCGTCCACGTCTTTTCTTCAAAATCGCCGCCAGGCAGGCTGAACGGGTCCGCTCCCATCTCACTGGAGCCTTGTACGCCGGAATGGCCGCGAATCGGCATCACGCCGCAGTGCTTGCGCCCGATGAAGCCGCGCAGAACGGCCAGATTGGCGACCTGCGAGATGTTGTCCGTCCCGAAGCGGTGCTGCGTCAAGCCCATGCTCCAGACAAACACGCCCGAGCTGGAGCCTGCGAGCAGCACGGCGAACTCCCGAATGCGCTCCCGGCCCAGCCCCGAAGATGTTTCGATCTCCTCCCACGTCAGGCTCATGACGTGCTCTTTCAGCTTCTCGCAGCCGTTGGCGTGCTCCTTGACAAACACGTGATTGATGGCGGAGCCGGGGTTTTCCTGCTCCATCTCGAACCAGATCTTCATCACGCCGTTCATGAAGGCGATATCCCCGCCGATGTTCACCTGGTAAAAGTCGTCCACGATCCTGGTGCCGAACAGGGCGCTGTCCGGGATCGAGGGAATCCAGTACTTTTCCATCGACGGTTCCTTGTACGGGTTGATCAGGATGATTTTCGTCCCTGCTTTCTTGGCCGCGTACATGTACTTCGTCGAAACGGGCTGGTTGTTGGCCGGGACCGAGCCCCAGAATACGAGGACGTCCGTGCCGATCCAGTCCTGGTAGTTGCAGCTGGACGCGCCGATCCCGAGCGTCCGTTTCAGCGCGGTCTTGCTCGGCGAGTGGCAGATGCGGGAAGCGTTATCAATATTGTTCGTGCCGAGAAAGCGGGCCATTTTCGCCGCTGTGTAGTACACCTCGTTCGTAATGCCGCGGGCCGTCAGGAAAAAGGCCAGCTGCTTCGGGCTGATGCCCTTGATCTTGTTCGCGATGCGGTTCAGCGCTTCATTCCAGGTGAGGCGAGTAAACTTGTTTTCTCCCGGCTTGCGGGACATCGGGAACGGAATTCGCCCCAGCTTGCGCAACTCGACGCTGGACAGCTTTTGCAGGGCGCTCACGTCCTCCAGCCATTTCGGGTCCATGGCAGGCATCGTATTCAGGCGCAGCACGTTCAGGCGTGTCGTGCACAAGTGCGGCCCCGTCAGCGTCTGGTCGTGCAGGCCGGATACGCCCAGCGCACAGCCGTCGCATACTCCTTGCGTCAATATCCGGTAAGCGTAGCCCAGGTTGTCCCGGTTGTCGTACATGACCTTGAGCGTGTCGCGGATGTGGTGCGGCTTGATTTTGCCCAGCCCCATCGGCATCAGGGAAGCCCACATGGAAGGCTGCCACGACGTATCCAGCTTGATCGGTCCGTTATGCTTGGTCTTGCCCATCTCGATCGCTCCTCTCCCATTTCGCTTCTGCCTGTTATGAAAAAACCACCATAAACCGTCCCTTGTCCTGAGGATAAGAGCGTGTTCACGGTGGTTGTCAAAGGCAGGTTCGCTACCTGAGTCTCAACTGCGTGTGTGATTGCGAAGCCCGTGCGTCCGGATTGGTGAACAGGATCGCTGCCCTGATTAGACTCACGGCTCGTTTATTTGCTGACTTCTGCTTCAAGCTTGTTCATCCGGGAAAATCGCATTTATTTCATTTTGTATCTCTACTAAAACTTTACCATTGTTCAACCAGCCGAATCAACAGAGTTTTCTTTTCATTTCGCCTCTTCTTGCAGTTTTTTGATGGTTAGCGTTTTTTCATGTTGCTCCATGCTCCCCCCCTCCTTTACGATGAGGGATAAAAGGAACGCTGCTTTAAGCAGCAAGAGGAAGCGAAAAGACGGTGACAGGACGCTGTCTTGAATCATCATGCTCCCTGACCATAAGACCGCCAGTATGAGTTCCAGGGGAAAGGAGGCCATCGTGTCCAAGCTCGCAAAGACGCTTCGCAGGCCAGTGCTGAAAATATCGGCCGACCGGCACGCCTGGGAAGACGATGAAGTCGTCACGGAGTATCCGCTCACGATCTTTCTAGGCGACGAAGAATTCGCCACAATCGTCTGCACGCCAGCCGACCTTGAGGAGATGGTCATCGGCTTTCTCGCAGCCGAAGGGGCCATCAAAAGCTGCGAAGAAGTCAAACAGCTCTCGATCGACGAAGCGCAAGGCTTTGCCTACGTGGACCTGCACAAGAAAACGGTCCTCTCGCAAAGCTTTTATTCCAAACGCCGGATCACGTCCTGCTGCGGGAAGAGCCGCCAGTCGTTTTACTTTTTCAGCGACGCCCGTACGGCAAAGCCCGCAAAAGGAACGATTGCCATTACGCCCAAGCAGTGCATGCGCCTGATGCGGCAGCTGCAGGCTTCGTCGGATATTCACCGCCTGACCGGTGGCGTGCACAACGCCGCGCTCTGCTCGCAGGACCAGATCCTGCTCCAGTATTCGGACATCGGGCGGCACAACGCACTCGACAAAATTTACGGAAAATGCCTGCTGGAGGGCATCGCCACAGCAGACAAGGTGCTGGTGTTCAGCGGGCGCATCTCCTCGGAGGTGCTGCTCAAGGCCGCCAAAATCGGCGCTTCCGTCATCCTCTCCAAATCCGCGCCGACCGACCTCGCCCTGCAGTTGGCCGAGGAGCTGAACATCACGGCAGTCGGCTTTATCCGCAATGACAGGATGAACGTCTATACGCATGCACAGCGGATTGCGCTCGGGTGATCGTCTGGCAGCCGGGGTAGATGACAGGAGTTCTGATCCGGCATTGGATGTATTCTTCATCATCAGAAAGATCTTCAAGTGCTCGAACGAAACGTGTATTGCGTTGAGCAGAATCCTTCATTGTATAACGAAAAGGAAGCGGATCTTATCCGCTTCCCATGCATTATTTTATAAAGCTCGGAACCCCGTACTTCACTTCTCCGTTTCCAGACGCAATCAGAATAATATCATCATCAGACAAGAGGACAGATGGCCCAACAAATTTTACACTCTTTTTCATCACTGATTCACTGCGTTTTGGCACCCACTTTATCGTTCCGTGAGTTAGGGAACCGCGAGTGGTAACAAAAACTCGTCTATTCGCCATCTATAACCTCTCCTTCCAAGAACATATGAAACGAATCAAAAATGTCCTTGTTTTGATTATATAGAACGGCATCAAACTGTTCAAGATCATCCTCCACTAAGGATTGGTCCGTGAGAAAATGAATGGAAATAACAAATCTATCTGCGATTCTTCGTGTATATATATACTCCGTTTCACCTAGTCGTTTCCCTTTCTGAAACAGTCCCCAGCCATGTTCGAATGCATATACGACGAAACTCGTACCATCGGGGTTCATTTCATTATGGTTGAGTGAAAACGATATGGGATCACTGTTCACCACACCAGAACTGCCAATTTGAGTTAGGCAACTCCGGAAGGTGACGAAGGGCAAGAGCATTTTCCCCACCGATGAAGCCCTGCTCAAAATGCTCTATTTGGCTACCATGGACGTCACCAGGAAGTGGACGGGACGAGTGCAGAACTGGGGGCAAATGCTCCTCCAGCTCTCCGTTTTCTTCCCGGATCGGATCGGTCAATACTTACGCTAGTTTTTTATTCCAAAAGGGTTTACACAAAATACTGGACAGACCCCTCTCGTACACTGATAGCCTGACTCATTTGCCTGCCGACACGAGGACTGATTCCGGGATCATCCACATAGGCTACAACCACCAGACAGGGACCAGTCATAATCTTTAGAGGAAGTTGGCAGGTTGCCCCGTCTTTTCCTACTGATCTGCCGCTTTTACTAATGATCCGTCACTTCCCCCCGCCCACGCTTTTCTCCCTCGCGAGCGCCTGCTCGTACTGCTCCGGCGTGTTGGCATTGAAGACCGCCCACTCGTCCAGCAGCCCTTCCGGCGTGGTCAGTACGTGCAGTTCGTCCAGTGTGCGCATGAGCCGGTACTCCCCTTCCCGCAAAGCCTTTTCCCATACCGGCTGCGTCCGCCGATGATAGAGGGCGCACAGCGGCTGGAGTCTGCCCTGCACCTTGGCTGCCACGACATCCCAGCCGGTCACGCCTTCCGCAAAACGGCACAGCTTGCCAATCTGCTCACGGTCCATAAAAGGAAGATCGCAGGACAAGACCAGCAATATCTCCTCGATCGTCGCCCGAAACGCCGTCACGATCCCGCTGACAGGGCCGACAGACGGCACAAGGTCCGGGGTCACCTCGACGTCCAGCTGCCACGCCTCCCTCATCTCTGACAGCCGATCGGGCACATTGGAAACGACCAGGCAGCCCAGTCCCGCCGCAGCCGCTTCGCGGACCAGCTCACTGAGGAATGTCCCCTCTCTCCACTTCAACAGCTCCTTTGGCGATCCCATCCTGCTGCTGCTGCCTCCTGCGAGAATGACAGCTCTTCTCGTTAGCTCTTGCATAGCTCCCTCCCTCCTCGACCGTGCAAACTCCAATCTCCCTTACACTTCTTCGTTGCTTCGCTCATTTGACAAGTGGTCCCTTTTGCTTTATGTAGCGTACAGTTCCACAAAACCGTTTCATCCATCCAAGTACATATTATATTCCACTGCTCGGGCATCTGCATAAACTGAGGGCGCATGATGGTAAAGGAGTCCATGCAGCGTGAAAGCAACAAAAGCCAGGGTCGAAACCCAGGCTTTGTGCAGTCGATTCTATTCAGATGTTTCTGCCACCCGTTAGGGCCCAGACTTACCGAATTAATTGTCGTCGTCATCGTCGTCTTCTTCGTCGCCGTCTTCTTCTTCGTCGCCGTCTTCTTCTTCGTCGCCGTCTTCTTCTTCGTCGCTGTCTTCTTCTTCGTCGCTGTCTTCTTCTTCGTCGCTGTCTTCTTCTTCGTCGCTGTCTTCTTCTTCGTCGCTGTCTTCTTCTTCGTCGCTGTCTTCTTCTTCGTCGCTGTCTTCTTCTTCGTCGCCTTCTTCTTCTTCGTCGCCGTCTTCTTCTTCGTCGCCTTCTTCTTCTTCGTCGCCGTCTTCTTCTTCGTCGCCGTCTTCTTCTTCGTCGCCTTCTTCTTCTTCGTCGCCTTCTTCTTCTTCGTCGCCGTCTTCTTCTTCGTCGCCGTCTTCTTCTTCGTCTTCTTCTACTTCTTCCTCGTCGTTTTCTTCGTACTCTTCCTCATCGCGGTCATCGAACATCAACATGGATTCAACCTCCTCCTGCCTTGTAATCAATACTATTCATACGACATAGCTGCTCGCGTTGTCTGTATGTTTGTCCGTTAACAATCGCCCTATTTTTCGTCCGTTCCCATTCATTGGGCGAAGGTCCGCAGGCAGTTACGGAAAAAGGGGCGTCTCCAAGTCAAAAAATCGACTTTTGCGACACCCCCTCTTGATATATGTTCATAGAGAAAAAACCAGCTTTCTTCCATCCTTTTGGACTTTCACCTGCGGCAAAAACTTCAGCGACTTTTGCACCCCGATATACGGGCTGGCAAATTCCACATTGTGCCGATTCTTCAGCTCATCACAAAGCTCCGCCAATGACATCGGTTTCATGTTATCGCGCAGCAGCTCCTCGATATGCCTCGCGATCTGTATGTAGTCATGGCGGATATGAGCCTTCCTTATTTTCATCCGTCTCATTAATTCCGCAGGGACCTCTTCCGCTGCAGCAGCCGATTCTTCAGCTTGCTGGCTCTCCACTATTCCTTCCTGGCTATCCATCTCCCTGATTCGGTTCAAAATCTGCTTGATGTCCATTCCCAGCTGTTTGTCCTGGTCCACATACTGCCGACGCAGCGCCAGACGTTGTTCCAGCAAGGACTGCAAGGTCATCTGCAATGCTTTCCGCTCATTAAACATCGCGTAATTTTTTCCCCTTTGCGCATTAATGTAGAAATGGTGGATTACACACAATAATAATATAATCGCGACAACTTGAAAACGAGGAATTTGTCCGCAAATCCCTACAGCCAAATGCGCAAAAGCTTTGCTTTTCCCGTGCAAACGAGTACAATATTCTTGTATCTTCACAGAAAGGACTGGCGCGCCACATGTTACCCCAGCGCTTACGCACAGCCCGCAAGGCAAACGGTCTCACGCAGGAAGAACTGGCAGAGCGTATCTGCACGACCAAAGGGACGATCAGCAACTACGAAAACAATCACAGCACACCTCCCAATGATATGCTGCGGCAGCTGGCGGACATTTTGAACGTCACGACTGACTGGCTGCTGGGACGGACAGATACGGCGACTCCTTACACAGCAGCGGCGTCCTCCGCACCCGATAACCGTTCGCTGGACGAGCTGTTGCAGGAGAGGATCGAGAACCCCGACGACTACTCCTTTCTCGTTGGCTATCTGGAAGCATCCGAAGAAGAAAAAAAGGAAATCCGTCGCTACTGGTCCGACCTGAACATGCAATGGAAAGCGCGGCAGGTCAAATAATCGTGTCCCCTTCCCTGTTTGACATCACAGACGGTATGAAAGAAAAATAACCCCTGAACGGGGTTTTCTTTTCCAGCAAAAAAGAACATATGTTCCGATTCCTTTGGGAGGGAACGAGATGTTCGCCGCTATTCTCAGGATCGCGGGCTAGAGGGGGCTGGGAAGCTGGAGCCGATCATCTACCGACTCGTACTCGTCCGCATCGTCGGAGTCATCTTTGGTATTCTTCCTCCAACAGAGGATTGACTTCCGTCTGCAGCCACTCCTTGATCGCTGCCACGGTCTGCTGCCATTGCTCCTGTGGCGTGATCGCGGCGGGATGATCTCCCTCCTGCGGACCATAGCTGCCAAACTGGGCGTGATTGCCCCCCTCGATGCTCATGTAACGGGTATTCTTTGGCAAATACTGCTTGCCGCTCTCGTACTTCTCCCGCTTCACGACGCCATCCCGCGAGCCCAACAGGGAAAGGACGGGAAGACCCGAATCCTTCAGGTCCCCTTTGCGATCGGGGTACGCTCCGAGCAAAAAGACACCGACGATCCGGTCCAGATGGCTGGCGGCGAAACGGGCTGCCATCGCGCCGCCCAGCGAATGTCCGCCGATGACGAACGGTTGATGCGGATACGCCTGCAGCACCTGGCGGGCCCGCTCCACGTCAATTACCGCCAGATTGAGCGGCATTCTGGCTACGAACACCCGATAGCCGGAGCTTGCCAGCAGGCGGGCAACCGGCGCGTAGCTCTCGGCTTTGATCAAGGCTCCGGGATACAAGATCACATTGGGCCTGCGCGTCTCTCCTCCCTCAAAGGCAAGCCAGTCCCTCGTATCGATCACGGTGATGCCTTCTCCTCCCTGCATCGCGGCCCACGCTGCCTGATCGGGCGGATAGGGCCGCAGAGACCAGATCGCCGCGCATGCCGCCAGCAACACCACCAAAATCAGCCCCTGCACCCACCTCTTGCGATAGCGCCCCATCCACTCACTCCTCTCCTGCATGCGTTCCCGTTGCGCTTGCTTCTTATTATGTCTCAAACTCCCCCATCATGTGCCCGAATTCCGCAGATCTTGGTTCATTTTCCGGACTTGCGGCTTTCTTTTTCCTTTTGCCGCTCGCGAAAACGGCGCACCTTCATGAGATTGCCGCACATCTTGTCATCGCACCAGCGGCGTGCGCGGTTGCGGCTCTCGTCAAAATAAACCCATTGGCAATCCGGATTGTCACATATTTTCAGGCGGCTGACTTCTTCGTACACGAGCAGATCGGCGAAAGAGCGGGCGATCCGGGCCATGACCAGCTCCCATCCGCCTACGGGGCACCTCTCCTCCAGTCGGTATCCGCCCTTCGCGTCCTCCAGCAGCTGCGGATGCGAAGGCGCCAGTGCCAGCGCCTGATTCAGAGCCGCCAAATCGTCAGACAACAAAGCCTCCCTGCGAACGACAGACTCCGTCATCCTTCTCATGCTCTCCCGCAGCGCCAGCAGCTCGGCGCAGGTCTTGCTACCAGCGGGAAGCGGCGCCTGCAAATCCCAATGCTGCAAAAAGGAATCCAGCCACTCTGCCTTTTCCAGCCGGTTTTCCCTGCGTCCCGACCCCCTCCAGTCGCGCCAATCGCTGTTCAAAAAATCAATGCACAGCCATTCCACCTCTGCTACCCCCATCCATTTGCCAAACCGAACATTTCCGACTTGTTTCCAGTTACAGGATATGTTATCCTACATCTTGTAACCATCGTTTTCATTTTAGATGGTTACAAATCATTACCTTTTGCATCATTATAACGTTTCGCCCATCTGTTTCACAGACGAGGAGGATGAACATGAGCCGTAAAGCTTTGCTGCTGCAAAACTGGGAGTACACGTATGAACAGGAGGGCTGGTACCCGCCTTTGCGCGATGCCCTCTCTGGCTTGACCGCCGCCCAGGCGAGCTGGCGCCCCGCCGGTGAAGCCGCCAATACGATCTGGGAAACCGTCAGTCATCTGCTGTTTTTCAAGGAGCGGCTGATGCACCGGCTCGCAGGCACCCCTTTTCCGCTCACAGCGGAAACCAACGAAGATACGTTCGTCCCGTCCGGCGGCCCCGAGGATGAAGATGCCTGGCAAGCGACGCAGGAGCGCATGGCTACGGTGCACCGCCAGCTTCGGGAACAGCTGTCCGCCCTGTCCGAGGAAGAGCTGGACCAAAAAGATACCGCCCAAAGCTTCATGAACCTCATCCTGCACGACGCCTGTCACACCGGACAGATCATCCAGATTCGCAAGCTGCAAGGCTCCTGGCCTGCCAGACGCACTTTTCAATAATAACTGGAAAAAGCATCCGCCCATGAAGCAGGCCGTCGGGGGTATTCCTCGGCGGCCTGTTCGTCCCGCAAAATCAGTAAACTGAATTTTTTCCCTATCCTGTTTTCCTTATTGCGTAATGCCAAACAATCATATATAGTTTAACAGTAACTCAATTTCATAGATGTTATCCTCATCTTTCACGGTGAGGATAGAGGTCGCGGCTTTTATAGTATCCTGCACGAGATTCAGACGAAATCTAAGACTGCAGGAGAGGGAAAAGCCGCCGAAGTCCATCGTGTATCGCTGTGCACATGGGCTGGGGCTGTTCTCGAAAGGGACAGAACTGTCACGTTTGCTTGCCGGGCAAACGTGGTGCGCTATCTTCAGTGAAGGCTTGGTGGGGATTGGATCATACCGCCCTTGGCCGTTTTTTGGCTTGTGGCGGTTTTTTCGTTTCCGACCTTCCTTCCGTACAAAACAATCTTGAGAAAGGTCGTGCAACACGCAATGTCAGAAAACAAACTGCAACGTGGGCTCAAAGCTCGCCACCTGACGATGATCGCCATCGGCGGCTCCATCGGTACGGGATTGTTCCTCGCGAGCGGCGGCTCCATTCATACTGCCGGACCCGGGGGTGCTTTGGCTGCCTACATCGCCATCAGCATCATGGTCTACTTTTTGATGACCAGCCTGGGCGAGATGGCTGCCTTCATGCCTGTCTCCGGCTCCTTCAGCACTTATGCCACCCGCTTCGTCGATCCGTCCCTGGGCTTTGCGCTCGGCTGGAACTACTGGTACAACTGGGCCATTACCATCGCCGTCGAACTGTCGGCTGCAGCCCTCATCATGAAATACTGGCTCCCGGATGTGCCTTCGATCGTCTGGAGCGCCCTGTTCCTCTTCCTGATGTTCCTGTTGAACGCCCTGTCGGTGAAATCGTACGGCGAATCGGAATACTGGTTTGCTCTCATCAAAGTCATTACTGTAATCGTCTTTATCGCCATCGGTGTACTGATGATCTTCGGCATCATGGGCGGCGAGGCTGTCGGCTTTGCGAACTTCACCAAAGGGGACGCGCCGTTCAACGGCGGCTTCATGGCGATCCTTGGGGTCTTCATGATCGCCGGGTTCTCCTTCCAGGGGACAGAGCTCGTCGGGGTAGCGGCGGGAGAGAGCGAAAATCCTGCGCGCAACATCCCCAAAGCGATCCGGCAAATCTTTTGGCGCATCCTGCTGTTCTACATCCTGGCGATTCTGATCATCGGCCTGCTCGTCCCGTACGACAACCCGAACCTGATCAGCGGCGACATCACCGACATCGCCATCAGCCCGTTTACCATCGTGTTTGAAAAGGCAGGCTTCGCGTTCGCAGCCTCCGTCATGAATGCGGTCATTCTCACGTCCGTCCTGTCCGCCGGCAACTCCGGCATGTACGCTTCCACTCGCATGCTGTGGGTGCTCGCCAAGGAAGGCAAGGCGCCGAAGTGGTTCGCCAAAGTCACCCGCAACGGCGTGCCGATCAACTCCCTGATCGTGACGGCTCTCGTCGGAGCATTGGCTTTCCTGTCCTCGCTTTTCGGGGACGGTGCCATCTACATCTGGCTGTTGAACGCTTCCGGGATGTCCGGCTTCATCGCCTGGCTGGGGATTGCCGTCAGCCATTACCGCTTCCGCCGGGCGCTGCTTGCCCAAGGCCGCGATCTGACCGAGCTGCCGTACCGCGCGAAATGGTTCCCGATCGGGCCGATTTTCGCCTTCATCATTTGCTGCGTAGTCATCGTCGGGCAAAACTACACGGCCTTTACCGGCGAGACGATCGACTGGTACGGCGCACTCGTGTCCTACATCGGCCTGCCCCTGTTCCTGATCGTATGGCTGGCCTACAAATACACAAAGAAAACCAGGCTGGTCCCCCTCGACAAGGTAGATTTCAGCATGGATGAAAACACGCATTAAAAAAAAGCTCCTGGCCCATCCGTGACACTGACGGGTGGCAAGGAGCTTCTTTATTTTGCCGGAAGCGCTCCGCGTCCAGCTGATTGCCTTTCCGCTTATTTTTTCAGCCGGTACGGAACCGTCGCGATCTTCACATCTTGTCGTGCGAACAAATACGCCCGCAAAAACAGGCTGGTCTGGTTGTGCAGCAAATTATGCCACCAGCGCTTGGTAATAAACTGCGGAATCATCACCGTCACGTGATCTGTTTCCGCCTTTTTCCACTCTACCGTGTCGATGAACCTGAACAGCGGCTTGATGATGCTGCGGTAGTGGGAGCGCAGCACGATCAGACGTACGCCTGGATTCCACTGGTTCCACTTCTCCTCCATCTTCTTCATGTCTTCGTCCGTGAACCCGACGTAGACCGCCACGATGTCGTCTGACAAAGACTGTGCATAGCTGATCGTATTTTTCACGACCTGCGAGATGCCCGCCACCGGAATGACGATGACGCTGCCTTTGGGCTCCGGCTTGTCGGTGTGAATATCAAGCCGCAGTTCATCCGCCAAATCTGTATAGTGCTCGTTGATTTTCCGAAAAATAAAAATAACAATCGGCAGAAAAACAAAGATCGCCCACACCTGGGTAAATTTCGTAATGAGGAAGATCAGGCAAATCGTCAAGGTCGTCAGCATCCCGATCGTATTGATGAGAAACGGCGTGAACCAGCCCCTCGGCTTGTTCGTCACCCAGCGCTTCATCATCCCCGCCTGTGAGAGCGTAAACGGGATAAAGACGCCGAGTGCGTACAGCGGAATGAGATTTTCCGTCCTTCCCCCGAAGGCAATGATCAGGATGGCAGACAGGATGCCCAGAAAAATAATCCCGTTGGAGAAGCCCAGTCTGTCCCCGCGCACCATGAACATGTTTGGCATGAACCGGTCCTTTGCCAGCATAAACGCGAGCAACGGAAAGGCCGCAAACGCCGTATTGGCCGCCAGAAACAAAATGAGCGCTGTGACCGCCTGGATGAAGTAGTAAATGATCCCTCTCCCGAAAACCGCAGAGGCAATTTGCGAGACGACTGTTTCCCTGGCATGGGGCGCGATGCCGTAGATGTAGGCCAATAGGCTGATGCCCATGAACATGACACCGAGAATCAGCCCCATCATGATCAAGGTGGCCGCCGCATTTTTCGGCGCGGGATGACGGAAGTTCGGGATCGCGTTCGAGACCGCTTCGACCCCGGTCAACGCCGAGCAGCCGGAACTGAACGCACGCAGCAGCAAAAACATCGTGATGCCCGGGACAGCCGCTCCGTACACCGGCGCATGTGCCTGTACGTGGCCGGTCAGCCATTGGTAAGTCCCGCCCGCGATCAGGATGAAAATGGCAATGACGAACAGGTACACGGGATACATCAGGATCGTCGCCGACTCCGTGATCCCCCGCAAATTGAGGATCGTCACTGCGGTAATCATGAGCAGCGCGATCAGGATGCGATGGTCATGCAGACTCGGAAAGGCCGATGTGATGGCGTCCGTAGAAGCTGATGTGCTCACCGCCACAGTCAAAATGTAATCCACAAGCAAAGAGCCGCCCGCCACCAATCCCGCAGAGGTGCCGAAGTTGTCCTTGGCTACGATGTACGCCCCGCCGCCCGTCGTGTAAGCAAAGATCGTCTGCCTGTAGGACAGGATCAGTATTGTTAAAAGTCCCACAACCGCTATCGAAATGGGGATCGAATACCACAGCGCAACCGCTCCCAGCGTAACGAGCACCAGCAAAATTTGTTCGGTTCCGTAAGCTACCGATGACAAGGCATCGGATGAGAGCACCGCTAACGCTTTTACTTTCGACAGTTTTTCTTCCCCCAGCTCGTTTGATTTCATCGGTCTGCCGATTAAAAATCGTTTGAATGCCGAGATCATGTCTATTCCCCTCACCAGCATATTTGTTTCTGTTAGTTTCCCCTGTTTTCCGGACAATTCACTGACAGTACGCTCCAGTAATCCCTTCCCTCCTGAAAAAATGGAACAAAAAAGAAGCCGAGCGAGAAGAACTCACTTGGCTTCCAGGCATAGCAAAAAAACTATGTCGTTATCGCAAAAGGTAAGGTTGCTTCTCTCATACGCTTACGGAGTTAGCTGACGGATTCGGGTGGAAGAGTCACCCTACTCGATTGCTCGAGATTCACCCCATGCGACTCGGACTTGCAGCCGCTGTTGGTTCCCCCGTTCCCTGATCGGGACTCAGCGATTCGGATCTTGTAGTTGTTCATCACGAAACAAATATTACTCCCGAAGCCACCGATTGTAAAGAGCAAGCCCCGCTTATTTTTTTGCACAGGCTGCTCGAAACAAGTGGCGCGGTACTCTTACGGCCTCACCCACGCGCCGGGCGGCCTACGCCAACTTTGCCAGCAACCGTTCCATCCGCTCCAGCGCCTTTTTCAGCTGCTCCATAGAAGTCGCGTACGAGCAGCGGATGTGGCCGTTTCCGCTTTCGCCGAACACGTCGCCAGGGACGACTGCGACCTTTTCCTCCAGCAGCAGCTTTTCGGCAAACGCCGCCGAGCTAAGTCCGGTCGACGCGATGGATGGAAAGGCGTAGAAAGCGCCGTCCGGCTCGTGGCAGCTGAGACCGATCTGGCGGAAGCCGTCGACGACGAAATTGCGGCGCTGACGGTAGCTCTCGATCATCCGCTCCATGTCGCTTCGTCCGTGCCGCAGCGCCTCCAGGGCAGCCATCTGGGCCATCGTCGGCGCGCACAGCATCGTGTACTGGTGTATTTTCAGCATCCCCTCCAAAAGGTCAGGGGTGGCGCAAACGTAGCCGAGCCGCCAGCCAGTCATGGCGAAGGCTTTGGAAAAGCCGGAGATGAGAATGGTCCGCTCCTTCATGCCTGGCAACGCCGCGATGCTGTCGTGCATGCGGCCGTACGTCAGCTCCGCGTAGATTTCGTCGGAGATGACCAAAAGATCGTGCTTCTCGATGATCGGCAGCAAAGTCTTCCACTCGTCTGCCGTCATCGTGCCGCCGGTCGGATTGTTCGGGTAGCAGAAGATGATCGCCTTGGTGCGCTCGGTAATGCGCTTTTCCAGTTCGTCCGGCGTCAGCTTGAAGTTGTTTTCCATCTTGGTCGTAAGAAACACCGGCACGCCGCCCGCCAGACGAATGACCGGCTCATAGGACACGTAACAAGGCTCCACAACCAGCACCTCGTCGCCCGGATCGAGGATGGCGCGCAGGGCGATGTCGATCGCTTCGCTCGCCCCGACCGTCACCAGAATCTCGTTTTCCGGATGGTAGCTGACGGAAAAGCGTTCCTCCAGATACTTCTGGATCTCCACCCGCAGCTCCAGCATGCCTGCGTTGGAGGTGTAAGCGGTGTGGCCGCGCTCCAGGGACGAGATCGACGCCTCCCGCATGCGCCACGGAGTGACGAAGTCCGGCTCCCCGACGCCAAGGGAAATGACGCCTTCCATCGAGGCAGCCAGGTCAAAAAAGCGGCGTATCCCGGATGGCTTCAGCGATGCGACTGTAGACGACAAACGGCTTTTCACGGACAATTGCGTACTCATGGAGTTACCACCATTCTGCGATCTTCATCGCGATCTTCAAGTTCGATTCCATCATGCTTGTAACGTTTCAAAATAAAGTGAGTGGCTGTCGAGACGACGGAATCGAGCGTCGCCAGCTTTTGCGAGACGAACGTTGCGACCTCGCGCATCGTCTTGCCTTCCAGTACCACGGACAGATCGTAGCTCGCCCCGGACATCAGGTATACTGCCTTCACTTCCGGGAAACGGCAGATGCGCTCCGCGACCTCGTTAAACCCAACGTCCCGCTTCGGTGTCACCTTCACGTCGATCATCGCATTGACGTACGGATGATCCTCCACCCGCTCCCAGTTGATCAAGGCCGGATATTTGACGATGACCTTCTCCGCTTCCAGTGCGGCGATTGCCTGCTCGATCACCTCGGTCGGCTCCGCCAGCATTTTGCCGATCTGCTCGGCAGAAATGCGGCTGTCCTCTTCCAGCAGGTGCAAAAGCTCCCGTTGTTTTTTGGAATCCATAACCCACCACTCCATTCCTCTCTCGTCTGAATTTCTTGTCAAAAAATCAAAAAGCCCCAGCAATCGAACCATGTTTCCATGAAATCGATTGCTGAGGCGAAGGTATCGCGGTACCACTCAGCTTCTTTTCCTTTCTCACAAAAGGAAAACTCGTGCAGTCACAACTGACATGCGCCTGGTAACGAAGGCTACTCGCTGCTTTCTACTCGCGTTTCAAAAGCAGGGCTCCAAGGTGGCTTTCAAAAAGAGTTCGCGGCCGCCCTCCCAGCAATCAGGCGGCTCTCTGGACGTCAAATCCCTTTTCTACTTTCCTTTTCACGGCGTTTCTTCCGTATGGGTTGTGCTCGTTTTAATGTAACAGATTATAGAAAGGTTTTTGCCTATTGTCAACCGACAACTTCCTGGGAGGGGGCGCTCCTTTCTCTCCGCTGCCGGTTGTCACCATCGCTTTTTTTGGCTTTAATGGAGAAAATAACGCTTCAGGATAAGGAGAGACTTCGTGATGAAAACGCCGCTTTCCGACATTTTCGATGAACATCGCATCGGCCACCCCTCTGCTGTCCCCATGAACGAGCTGCTGGCGAAAGCCGCCAGTGAGCAGCTGCCCCCGGCATCCAGCGACACCGAACGTATTCTTTTTCTCGCTATCGACATGCAGAACGACTTCATGGAAGGGGGCGAGCTGGCGGTCCCGGGCTCGCATCGCGACGTCGCCAATGCCGCCCGCTTTCTCTACAACCACATGGACAAAATTACCCGTATCGCCGTCTCGCTGGACACCCATCAGCCCCGGCAAATTTTCCACCCGCTCTGGTGGGTTGATGAATCCGGCAACCATCCCGCCCCGTTTACGATCATCACGCCGGAAGCCGTGGAGAGCGGGGCATGGCGCGCTGTCTGGCATCCCGAAGAAAGCGCGGACTACGTGAAAAAGCTCGCAGAGGGAAGCAAAAAAGCACTGTGCATCTGGCCGTACCACTGCCTCGAAGGGACGTACGGCGCCGCCCTGGAAAGCCAGTTTGCCAATGTCGTGTTCTTTCATGCGGTCGCCCGCCAGTCGACGCCGCTGCGCATCGTCAAAGGCAAGGAGCCGACGAGCGAAATGTACGGCATCATCCAGCCGGAGGTCGCTCCCGAAGGCACGGAAGGCAACCTCGAGCTATTGCGCGAGCTGAAACAGTACGACCGCATCTTCGTGGCAGGCGAAGCCAAATCGCACTGCGTGCTGGAATCGCTGCGGCAGATTCTTGCGCATTACGCCTCCGACCGAGACCTGACCTCGCGCATCACGGTGTTGTCCGACTGCATGAGCCCCATCCCCGGCTTTGAGGCGAGCACGGAAGAAGCGTTTGCCAAATGGCAGGAGCTGTATGGCATCACGGTCACGACATCGGCAAAATGCCAGCTGTAAAAGCAGTCGGGGACGCCGCCAGCCCGTCCATGCCATTCATGGCAAAAAAAAATCAGGCCATAAAGGCCCAAAAAAGCTGAGTTAGCAAAACGATGACCGTAAACGAAATAAACACAGACGTCGTCGGCAGCTGGATCGGAGCCTCGATCTTCGGGTCGAGCAGCCGCTGAATCCGGTAGTTGATCGCAGTATCCGCGAAGGAGACGTGTGCGGCCTGCATGACGGCCGCCGGCTGCCTTTGCTTGAGCAGCTTCAACAGCGCCCTGCCCAGATCGGCCATGCCCCCCGTCTGCTCCATCGCATGGCGGTCTGCCAGCACCTCCCGCACCACTTTATAGTGCGCGTGAATATGTTTTAGCACCGGCAAATACCAGAATACCGCCGACAGCAAGGAGAGCAGAAACACCTTCAGCGGATCTGCATGCGCCGCATGGAACGACTCGTGGTGGATGACCGCTGCCAGTTCTTTTTCATCCAGCAACTCCAGCAGCCCGGTCGACAGGACAATCCGGCGGCGGCGCAGCCCCACGGTAAACGCGAGCGGCTCCCGACTGCTCACCACGTATACATCGCCCTTGCCGCTGCGGTAAAGACGGTTCACGCGGGCAGTCTGCCGCTCGTCCAGGCATTGCAAAAGCTGCGCGTCAAAACGGCGGCACAGCCGAATCTGCCTGACAGTCTTCCACCACGCCCAGGCAAAGCTGTACAGCACCAGCGTATCGAGCGCATAGCCCCCCCAGGTAAAGCCAAGCGAGTGGATCGTCGTTTTGCACAGTTGCAGGAAGTTAAAATGCAAGTCCCATCCCATCAACGTGCAAAACAAATACATGCCCATTTGAATATAGACGAGTGCAGCCAGCAACAGACCCGACAAAAAGAGCATTCGCGATCGATTTTCCCACATGGTCTATTTTCCCTTTTTCAAGTGATTGATTTTCTCTTCCAGCTTCTCCAGCAGCTCGGGATCGACTTCTTCCAGTTCGTCGAGCATATGGCTGACCGCGAGCGAGCCGAACTCCTCCATCAACTCGTGCGTCAGTTCCCTGGACTGATTGTTGATAAAGTCCTCCCTGGATTGCACCGGCTGGAACAGCGATGTGCGCCCTGCCGCCCGCTTTTGCAAAAAGCCTTTTTCCACAAGCCTGTTCATCACGGTCATGACCGTATTGAAATTGACCTGCCTGTCCACTTCCAGCTTCTGCTGCACGTCTTTGATGCTCAGCTCGTTTTGCTGCTGGCGTCCGTCCCACAAAATTTCCATAATTTTCGCTTCGAGCGGACCAAAAAAGCGATTCAGGCCGCTCTCTTTCATCTTAAAGTGCTGCAGTTTCATTGCACTCACCTCACACTACCAATAGTAGTGTTCACTTTCGGTCAAGTCAACAGGCCCAAGACTTTTCGCGCTCCGGGCCTATGGAAACAACTCCCTTGCGCACGCATGCGAAAACGCGGCCCTCCAGAAAAACTGGCTGCCGCGTTTTCCTATCCCCAGCGCACCTACTGCCTGTGCAAAAAACGTTCAAAGTCCGCCGCCGCAAGCGGTCGGCTGAAAAAATAGCCCTGGCCGTGCAGACAGCCGTTTTGCTGCAAAGACTCTGCCTGGTCGTCCAGCTCGATGCCTTCCGCAATGACGTTCATCTGCAGGCTTTCTGCAATGGTGACGATCGCCTTGACGATCGCCTGACTCTCCTGATTGTGGTGAATATCCCGAATAAACGAAGCGTCGATCTTGATCGTATCGACCGGGAGACTCTTGATGTAACTGAACGAGCTGTAACCTGTCCCGAAATCGTCGATGGAGATGTGAATGCCTGCCTCGCGCAGCTGCTGGAGGACGGCGGTCGCTTCCTCCATTTTCACAAAAATGCTCTCCGTGATCTCCAGCTCGAGCCATTCCGCCGGCAATTGCACCTCCTGCAGGATCGCCTTGATTCTCTCCACCAGATCCTTCTGGTAAATTTGCCTCGCCGACAGATTGACCGACACCTTGAGCCGATGTCCCTCGTCCAGCCACTTCTTGTTCTGTGCGCACGCCTCGCGCAAAATCCATTCGCCCAGCTCGACGATCAGCCCTGTCTCCTCGGCGATCGGGATGAACTTCCCTGGAGAAATGATGCCCAGTTCCGGATGGACCCAGCGCACGAGCGCCTCCATGCCCGTCAGCTCCTGCGTGGCAATTTCCATTCTCGGCTGGTAATAAATCTGGAACTGCTTCTTCTCGATCGCTTTGCGCAGCTCGTTTTCCATCAGGATGCGCTCCAGCGACCTGGCCTCCATCGCCGGATCGAACAGGGAAAAGCGGTTGCGGCCCTGCGCTTTGATCGCATACAAGGCCGTATCTGCCCGTTTCAGCAAATCTTCTGCATTGTCTCCATCCTGCGGGAACAAAGATATCCCGATGCTGCAGGAAATCGTTATGAGATGGCCGTGCAACTCGAACGGCTGCTGGAACTGGCTGATGATCTGCATGGCGAGCTGCTGTACCTGCTCGGTATCATTGACGCTGACCAGGAGCGTAAACTCGTCTCCTCCCAGCCGCGCCACCATGTCTGTGGGCTGCACGCATGCCGAAAGCCGTCTTGCCACCTCGATCAGCAGCAGGTCGCCGACATCGTGTCCGTACGAGTCGTTGATGTCCTTGAAGCGGTCCATGTCCAGGAACAGAACGGCCAGCTTCGACTGAAAGCGTTTGGCGAGAACGATTTCCTTGGTCATGTGCTGAATGTACATCCTGCGATTCGGCAAATCGGTCAGCGAATCGTGGTACGCCAGGTGATGGATCTTCTCCTCCGACAGCTTGCGTTCCGTAATATCGCGTGTCACGAGAAGCAGATTGGCAACATTCCCGGACTTGTCGAGGATCGGATTGAGCTTCGTCTCCGTCCAGACCGGGGTCGTCCGTTCAGTCTTGAGCCGGCATTCTGCCATGTAGCCTTTTCCTGTGGAATAGGCATAGTGGATCGCGTAGGTCATGATCTCCCTGTCTTCCTCTACGATCCACTCCAGCAGGTTGTGAAACCGGTCTTCCGGTACATCGCCCTCCCAGATCGTCCGGTGGGAAGGAGAGGTGTACAGGAAATCCCCGTCGCCATTGATGATGGAAATGATGTCCGACGTATTCTCCGCGATGATGCGATACTTTTCTTCGCTCTTCAGCAATTCCTCCTCCATCTGCTTGCGCGCCGTGATGTCGTTGCGGATGGAGATGTATTGATAGATGCGCCCCTCATAATCGATAAAAGGCACAATCGTCGTGTCGACCCAGTACAGCGAGCCGTCCTTGGCACGATTGCGAATTTCCCCGCGCCATATTTTTCCCGAGGTGATTGTCTTCCACATCTCCGTGAAGAAGCTTTTCGGATGATGGCCGGAATTCAGCAGGCTGTGATCCTGTCCGATCAGCTCGGAGCGGCTGTACTTCGAGATTCGGCAAAACTGGTCGTTCGCGCTCAGGATGATGCCCCGATGATCCGTGATGGCGACAATCGAGGACTTGTCCAGCGCCCTCCGGATGTCCGCCAGCTCGAGCAAGGCCAGCTTCAGCCGTTCGTCTTTTTCTTGCAACAGATCTCCCCAATCTTGCGGTGAGAGTTGCATTACTGCCTCATTTTTCATCTTTCTATCCCCAGATCCCATGATTTTCAGAAATGGATGCAGGAAGATGCACGCGATAAATCCACTTCAAAAAGTTTCCCCTGCCCAAGATGGCTTCATTGTAGCATGAATCATGCCAAGTTCAATGTCGGCACATGGGCGGTTTTGCGACATTTTCCCGCTCTATTCTTTTCCCACAGCTTCGGCATGCATGCTCATGCTGTATTTTGCATGGCTTGTTTCTTTTTCAAAATCCATCTCATTAACCATAGTTGCAAGAAGCCTCCTGCCAGCAGAAGGACGCCTAAGACTAGGTACATTGTTTCTCCGCCAAAGTTGACAAATACGACTCCAGATGCAAATGGCCCTATGAATCTAGGTATCTGCATATACATGCCAAATATGGAAAAGTAACTCCCTCGCTGATCTGCCGGTGCCAGAAGGGAGACAAATTTCTGGAGATGACTTATCCCAATCATCTCAGCTAATGAGAATACTGCTTCTGTCAGAATCAGAAACCAGAAAGTTGAACCAAAGCCATACCCAATGGCAACAAGCCCAAAAAACATATAGGCGAGGAAGATCAGATTGACGGAGGAATGTTTCTCCGTTTTCTTTGAGATCCACACCATTAAAGTAATGACCATGACTGCATTGACCGTCAACATGGTTGATAAAATCGTCATATGATTCCCAAAGTTCGACTTCAAATGAAGGGGGAACGTAGTCTCCACTTGGGCGTACAGCAATCCGACTGGTACCGCCAGTAAAGTGAAGAGGTATAGATGTTGATTCTCAACAAACGGTAACTTCTCGGCAACAGATAATTCCTTTCGCGCTTCCTTTGGCAAAGTCTCAGGTACTTTCCACCAAACGACCAGAGCATATAACCCAAAGGCGATAGCCGCTGACGCAAACACAACAGCTTGATTCCAGTGAAAAACCGCCAAACCGATTAATGGGCCAATCGCTGGACCAACGTTAAACGCGGTGTGTAAAAGCGCGAATATTTCGTCTCTTTTGCTTGGTGGTACGATATCGGTGATCTGGGCATTCGCAGCTGGAACGAACAGCGGTACACCAAAACCATTCAAGAAACTCAGCAGCGCGAACTCCCAAATCGAATCAGCAAAGATAAATCCAGTCATCGAAACCGTCTGAACCAGTAATGAAATGATCATCACAGGCTTTCGTCCGAAACGATCAGCTAATCCTCCTCCCGCCAAGCTCATCGCGATGCCTGCTAATGGTTGCAGACCGACGACGAAAAATGGCAACAAAATCGATCCATCCAATTTTTCATACAAGTTTCATATCGCCCTCCATTTTGCTGGATAATCTCTATGAATCCCTCCATCACCTTGTGTGTTTCTATAGACAGCCGCTGAAAGACACCAAGCGGGATTCCCTACAGGAATCCCGCCCAACAATCCGGCAACAATTTCCATTCATACAACGGGACCAGAAGCCAACGCCGGATGAAAGCGGCGCATGGCAAAAAAAGCCCGCTGCAAAGCAGAAATTGGCTGCGAAATTTATTGATCGAATCCCCATAGTCAGACAATTTACGGCAGTCTGGTAGAAACTTTCAGGCCATATCCCTGAGATTATATGAGGCTTTTGATATTTATAGCCGTATTATACACAAAATGGCAATGATGTAAATGTTTTATTTGGCGATCCATCACGCCTGGGACCATCCCTCGCCCCGCCTTTGCATGGCTATGTACAAAAAAACAGCAGATGCACAGGCACCTGCTGTCGATTCGCTTCCTCTCAACCGGCGGCCTTCTCCGCTGTCTTTCCCCGCAGCCGCGAACGGAATATGAACTTGATGAGCGAAGGCACGACCAGAAAAATGAACAACGTACGGAACAGCTGGTAGCAGATCACTACCGACATGTCGGCGTGGACTTCCTTGGCGATAATGCCCATCTGGTCCATCCCGCCGGGAGAAAGCCCCAAAAAGGCAGTGAGAAGGGACACGTCGTGCAATCGGGTCAGCAAGTAGCTGATCCCCAGCGAGCAGCCGATCAGGACGATCCCGCTCAGGAAGGCCAGGACCGTGATAGACAGCTTGTTCTTCAACTGTTCCGGCTTGAGCAGCAGTCCGATGTAGCAGCCGATCATCAACTGCGACGCGTTCAGCAGGACGGATGGAAGCTGCGGCCCGGCGAAACCGGACAAATTGATGAGGATGGTAGATATCATCGGGCCGAGAAAAAAGGCAGACGGAAAGCGTACCTTTTTTCCCAGAATGGCGCAGGCCGGACAGACGACGGCGTACACCAGAATGTTCGGGAACAGGCCGTTCCAGCTTCCCGCCGCTTTCTGCAAATCGGCTGCATGCTGCATCCCTTCCAGACCGAAGAACGGACTGAAAATCAGCAGCGGCACGAAAAAAATAACCATCAGCAGACGAGACACCTGCAGAAACGTGACGACGGTCAGATCCACTCCTTCGATCTCCTCCGCGAGCGGGAGCATCTGACTTAGCCCACCGGGGATGCTCCCCAGCAGAACGGTCGGAAACGGGATCGACGCCGCCTTGGACACCAGAAAGCCGATCCCCATCGCACCAAGCAGCACCATGGCTGTGAGCAAGATCATGGAAAGCAGCTGCTGGCCGATCTGCTGCAGCGCGGCCATGGTAAAGGACAGACCGATGGTATAGCCGACCATGATGATCGCCGAGTCGCGGAGCGCTCCCGGCCAGTAAGGGGTAAACGACTTCCAAAGCCTGCTTCCCGCGAGCGAAAACAGCATGGGTCCTAGCAGCCACGGAATCGGCAGGTGCATCACTTGAAAGGAAAAGCCCCCCAGCAGCCCGATGAACAGGGTGAGCAGAAACGAGACAAAGCGTTTCTTCGCCATCTTACTTCACCGACGCCGTAATTTCCTCGAGCCGCTGCTTTACATCGCCTTTGAAAATGCCGCCGTGGTAGCAAACGACCGTCTCAATCGGCAGCTCCAAGAGCTTTTTCAAGGATTGTACCGCCGTCTCCATATCGGGCGTGGCTTGCGCTCGCGGCCCTTGCAGCTGACCGTCCTCGACGACCATCGCATCGCCTGCGATCAGCGTCCGGCTGGGCTCGTGGAACAGGCAAATATGCCCCGGCGTATGTCCCGGTGTATGAATCACCCGCAGTCCACCCCCGAAAGGCAGCCGCTCTCCATCCGCGATGACGTGCGTCACATTCTCTCCGTTTTCCCCGGAGAACGTCTTCTCGAATTCGTTCCGTTGTTTTTCCGGCAGCGCCTGGAGAATGCCGTCACGCATCTGGGAATTCAATTTGAGAAAAGGGGCCTTGCCGTCAATAGCCGGCTTGTCGTCCGCATGCGCGTACACGGCGAGCGGTCCGTCCGCTTCTGCCAGAAAATGCGGCAGGCTCCCTACATGGTCGATATCCTGATGAGTCAAAATAACAGAGCGCAGTCCAGCCGCAGGAATCCCTGCCTGCCCGATCTGCTCCATGATCGTCGCGTAGCAGCCAGGCATGGCCGTATCCACAAGCACGCTTTCGTTTGCATCGTATACAACTACCGGATAGATGACCATCTTCCTCGTCCCGAGGTCAAACGTCAGCTCCAGCATTTCCAGTCCTTCGGCAATTTTCATCGGTTTCCCCTCCTGATTTCCGCCCCAAAACTTACGAGTTCATTATATGACCCATGAGTTTTTTCTGTCAATTCCATATATTGACCTTGCGAACCGCGCATGTCAGAATACGGAGGGGTGAGTGCAATGGATGACGGAAAAAAACAGCAGATTCTCCGCACAGCCATGCAGGTCTTCAAGGAAAAAGGCTACACAGCCGCTTCCATGCAGGAGATCGCGGAAGCGTGCGGGATGGCAAAAGCCAGCATCTACAAATATTTTCCTTCCAAAGAAGATTTGTTCACCGAAGTGTTCGTCGCCTGCCACCAAACGATGTTCGACCAGGCGCGGGAACTGGACATGGCGGCCCAGGCGAGCAGCATGCAGCCCAAAGAACGCTTGCAGCAGCAGATACAGTTCCAACTGCAGTACATGCTGGAAAACTACTTTTTCATGTTTGAATTCAAGGAGCTTCCCGTCACGGAAAACGAGAGGTTTATTCAGGCCTGGAAGAAAAAGCGCGTCACCTTGCTCACCTGGCACAAGAACTGCTTTATGGAAGCGTACGGGGAGCGCATCGAACGGCACGTCTGGGACATCGTCGCCATCTTCCGGGGGATTTTGCGCGAGTATTTGTTTCACTCAGTCCAAAAGGTGATCGCGCTGCCCATGTCCGAGTTGGCTGCGTTTGTCGTCGCACGCATGGATGCGGTCATTCGCGATATGCTCGAGACCGACTCGGCTCCGATCTTGAAGAAGAGCCACATCCACTTTAACGACCTGAATCCGATAGACGAGTCGAGCCGCCAGGAGAACATCCGCGAATTTTTGCTCGCCGTCGAGGCCGCGATCCGGGGGCTTTCGCGTAACGAATCTGTTCGTCAGGAACTGCTGGAGGTGCTCGGTCTTTTGCAGCGGGAGCTCGATCAGGATTCGCCGAACCGCACGCTCGTCCAGGTGTACACGACCTATCTGGAAACCGTCGCCGAGCTGCGCCCGCTCGTCCGCCA
This sequence comes from Brevibacillus sp. GCM10020057, assembly GCF_042683565.1. Lineage (NCBI taxonomy): Bacteria > Bacillati > Bacillota > Bacilli > Caryophanales > Paenibacillaceae > Brevibacillus > Brevibacillus sp. GCM10020057. The sequence continues at coordinate 3,390 of NZ_JBHUJW010000044.1, read as the reverse complement.
ACTGCGCTTGATGCTCTCTTGAGGCTTCCAGCGTACTGCCGACAATCCGTATCGTCGTTTTTTGGCCAGGCTCTCCGGCTCCCCCTGCTTCCTCTTCTAAAAAAAGGCGCGCGACAGCATAAAAAAACTCCAGCGAACAATGCCGCTGGAGTTTATTTCAATGCTTTATGCAAAAAAGATTTCGTCCGCTCAGACTGCGGATTCTCAAACAACTGCCGGGGTTCCCCTGCCTCGATGAACTCGCCGTTGTCCATGAACATCACCTTGCTTGCCACTTCCCGCGCAAACCCCATCTCATGCGTCACGACTATCATCGTCATATGCTCCCGGGCGAGCTGCTTGATGACTTGCAGCACTTCTCCCGTCAGCTCCGGGTCGAGGGCAGACGTCGGCTCATCGAACAGCAGGATGTCCGGCTCCATCATCAAGGCCCGGGCAATCGCAACCCGCTGCTTCTGCCCACCGGAGAGCTTGGCCGGGAAATGGTCGGCTTTGTCCGCCAGCCCTACTTTCTCCAGCAGCTCGATGCTTTTTCTGCGAACCGCATCTGCCGGCACCCCTTTTACGATGCGCGGGGCAAGCTCCAGATTGTCCCGAACGGTCAGGTGAGGGAACAGATTGAAATGCTGGAAGACCATGCCCATCCGGGAGGTGATCCGCCTGATCTGCTGCGGACTTGCATAGACGCCGTCGCGCACGAGGTCCTCCCCCTGCACGCGGATCGTTCCCCCGTTCACCTGCTCCAGGTAGACCAGGCTGCGCAGCATCGTGCTCTTGCCGGAGCCGGAGGGCCCGATGACGGCCACCACGTCGTTTTTGTTCACTTCAAAGCTGACATCCTTCAAGACTTCCAACGCCCCAAACGACTTTCTCATCCGGGAGACTTGTATGATCGCCATTTCTCGCCAATCCTTTTACTCAAATTTAAAGCGTCTTTCCAGCCATTTGAACAGCACGGTCAACAGCAGCGTCATCAGCAAATAGATGATGCCGGCAATAAAAAACGGGACGATCGTAAAATCGCGATTCACCGCTGTCTCCGCATAGTGCAAAAGCTCCGGCACAGCGACGGCATAGAGCAGCGCCGTATCCTTCACCAGCGTGATCGACTCGTTCGAGACCGCCGGCAGCGCCACGCGAAACATTTGCGGCAAGATGATTCTGGACGTCGTCTGCCATTTGCTGAAGCCCAGCACCTGCGCCGCCTCGTACTGACCCTTGTCGATCGCCAAAAGACCGCCGCGGAAAATCTCCGCAAAATACGCCGCATAGTTCAAAACGAACCCGATGCACGCCGCCACGAACCTATCGAACACCAAATAATCACCGACACCGGGCAAAAGCGGCAGGCCGAAGCAGATAAACAGCAGCTGCAGCAATAGCGGCGTTCCGCGCATGACGTAAATGTACGTCTGGGCAAGCCACGCGACTGCCTTGAAGCTGCTCTTCGCCATCAAGGTGATGACGAAGCCGAGCGGAATGGAGAGCACAATCGCGATGAGAAACAGTAAAATCGTCATCTGTGCGCCTTCCACCATCGGCTTGGTAATGTTGAGAATGTATTCTACGCTCATACTGGCATGCTCCTACTATAGAAACTTGGAAGAAACTTGGAAAACGGCCCTTTGGCTCCCGCCGTTTGCGGACAAAAACGCGGCTTCGCCGAAGTGCGGCGAAGCCTGGCCTGGACTGCCCGATTGCTTACTTCAATACCCGATTTTCTCCGAACCATTTCTCCGAGATTTTCGCTGCCGTTCCATCTTCATTCATGGCATCCAGCGCTTTTTGCAATTCATTCAGCAAGGCTTCGTTGCCTTTTTTCACGCCGACCCCGTACTCTTCCGGTGCGAGCGACTCATCCAGCACCTTGAACGTGCCTTTGTCTTTTGCCATGTAATAGTCGGCTACGATCTGGTCGATGACGACGGCATCTACGCGCCCGATTTTCAGGTCGCTCAAGGCAAGCACGTTGTCCGGGTACTCCGTAACGGCTTTGACCTTGCTTTTCACTTCGCTGGCGTCGAAGGCGTCTGCTGCCGAGGACAGCTTCTGCAGCCCGACGTTTTTGCCGGCCAAATCGTCCAGCTTGGCTATCTCGGACTTCGCCAAGGTCACGATGACCTGCGCGTTTTTCAAATACGGCTTGGTGAACAATACTTTTTGTTTGCGCTCGTCGGTAATGGTATATCCATTCCAGATCAGGTCGATCCGGCCGCTGTTCAACTCGGATTCTTTGGCGCTCCAGTCGATCGTTTGAAAGATGGCCTCTTTGCCCATTTTCTCCGCCGCAGCGCGGGCATAGTCAATATCAAAGCCGACAAGTTCGTTCTTGTCATCGCGGAAGCCCATCGGCGCAAATTTGTCATCGATCCCGATGATCAGTTGGTTGCCGTTTCCACCGGTTTTGCCGCTGGAGCAGCCCACGACCAGCGACAGCACAGCGGCAAGCATGATAGAAATGGCTGCAAAACTTTTCATGATGATCCCCCTAAGACCTGTTGTTTACTCTAGTAAAGTGGTAACACGTTAACAAAGTCTCATAATAGCACATCATCGATGAATTGTCGAGGAAGTTTAGCAAATTTAAACATTGCAATCTGTTCCAACCGTGGAGCATTCGTCTGGTGTATCAGCGAATGCATGTTTTTCTCTTCTGGCCGATTCCGCCCGCGTTCCGCCACTTTGCGAATGTAATCCGCAGCACGCGGCACCTTGCACGCCGCCTGCCCCATGTCCACCCGCATTACGAAATACAGGAAAGAGGTGGTCAGGTGGTCAATAATTAGATGAATATTCACAAAAAGGTTCCATCCTTCAAAAAGAATGAAACCTTTGCCTGGTTCGGTTGATTTCGTTTGCAAGCTAACGTTGATAGCCCAGTGTTCAACTATTTTTTGAGAGCAGATTTAAGTTCTTGAAGTTGATTTTTTATTTCCTGATCAATCCGCTCTTTATGTTTAATAAATGCAAGAACTTTAACCCCTACATAAACAACGAAAATATAGAAAATGAGAGGGGCTAACAAAAAAAAGTAACTTGATAATCCAGTATCGAAACGAATCATGAAGACTCCTCCTTATAGTTTTTTGCACACATTTGATTCAAGCATTCCAAAGCGTAGAAAGCAGCTAACAGGGAGGGCTGACCATCTTTCATAAAAGTGAAACCTCCGCTTGGAATTAACAGACTATCAACATATTGGCTTACCTTTTCTTATTTTTTCTTATTTTCGATAAATGTAAATCCAGTTCCTTCATAATTAACAAAATATAGATTCATCACCATAACCCGTGCTAGACATTGAAAAAACGCAGATGTTCCTCTATCGTGGGAGTTGTCGAGACAACCACTGAAAAGGAGGAAATCTGCGTTGTGCCTTGATTTTAGCAC